>JAGGUP010000167.1 GCA_021158405.1 Bacteroidales bacterium | reverse complement strand
TAATAATACTTTAATAGATTTAGATTTACTTTGCTGGAGTAATTAAAACTCTATCACTAATGAAAAAAATCGGTTTATCCATAATCATTTTCTTTAGTATTTCAATAATGGGATATTCTCAATCCAAAATTTTTACTCCTGAAGGAAAGCCTTTTATGAAAGTTTTCACAAACTTCCACAGTAGCTTTTCAGATGGTAAATCAAATTCCGCCTTTGAAATTAAGCGTGCCTACTTAGGTTATGAATACGCCTTTAGTAAAAACTTTTCTGCCAAAGCAAATTTTGATATTGACAATCCTGGAACGGGTAAATTACAAATGACTGTCTATATTAAAAATGCTTACTTAAAATATAAGTTAGACAACTTTACAGCCAAATTTGGTATGATTGGTACAAAATCATTTTCAGTTCAAGAAAGTGCCTGGGGATATCGTTATATCGAAAAATCTTTTCAAGACGCTTATAAATTCAATGCAAGCGCCGATTTAGGAGCAAGCGTATCCTATAAATTTAATGATATAATTAGCGCTGACGCTATCATCGCCAATGGCGAAGGATACAAAAATTTACAGGCCGACAGTACTTTTAGAACCGGATTTGGTTTGACTTTTAATCCCATTAAAAGACTTACTGCTCGTGTATACTACGATTTCAGTACTAAGATTAACACGCAATCTTCGATAATTGCATTCCTTGGCTATAAGGCAAATAACTATTCAATTGGTGCTGAATACAATAAACTATCTAATGTAGGTTTTTATGACGGACGAGAAATGAGTGGATCATCGTTTTATGCAAGAGTAAAAGCCTCAAAAAAACTTAGCATTTTCGCTCGTTACGATCAACTACTTTCCAATAAATTAGCCGGAGCAAGCGATTCTTGGAATATTGCGAAAGATGGTCAATTATTTATAGCAGGTATAGAATATGCTCCTGTTAAAGGTGTAAAACTAGCGCCAAACTTTAAAGGATGGAATCCAACAGATACCAGCAAAACATTTGTATCGACTTTCTTCTTGAATTGCGAGATTAAATTTTAAAACCTAAGTACTTGACAAAAATTTGCAATATTTCTTAAATTCATCTATATCATTTGACATCAGCATATTAGAAAGATGAGTTAATTTGCATTTAAACAAAATTTACAAATTCTTTCCAAATCTAGAATTTTACCTTGCGCCCAGTTTAAGATGGACTGTTATTTTAGCTCCTGCGCGAAGAATACTTAAAGCAACTTCATCACCGGGACTATGTGTTTTTAGCAAATCGGAATAAATTTTTAAAGTTGGAATTTCTTCTCCATCCAAGGCCGTAATAATATCATTCACTTGCAATCCGGCTTTTACAGCAGGTGAGTCTGGAATTAAAGCGCTAATTTTTACGCCTTTGCCCGTATAATCAAAAGCAGGAACACTACCCGTAGAAACTCCTCTACTTCCTTTCTTGGGTTCCTCTTTGGTGTTTCCCAGATGGTTTTTTCCGGTATAAGGCATTGGATTTTCTCTATCGCCCAAATAGGTAATCACTTCTTTGGTTACGGTGGCAACTTTTACCAATCCTTTACCATCAATTTTATCAAAAGTATCGCTGGGACGATGGTAATTTTCTGTAGCTCCAGTAAACAATTGAACTGCCGGTATCCCTTGCTCTATAAAAGCAAACTGATCACTGGCATCCAATTCCTGTTCAATGACCTCAGATTTAATTCCTGTAGTATAATCTGTTCCCATGAAAATAAATTTCCATTCTTTGGCCGTGTTTCCATTGAGAATCATTAATTTCTTATCGAAAAGGCTTCCATCGGTATCCAAGTTTATGTTTGCAAATACCTCGGATTTAAAATAGTCTTTACGATGAGCAACAAAATAACGGGAACCAATTAAGCCAGCCTCTTCACCTGAACAAGCCAAAAAGACTATCGTTCGTTTTGGTTTGACCGTTTTAGCCAAATTCTTAACCAACTCCAGAAGAATGGAAACGCCACTGGCATTATCATCAGCTCCGTGATGAATTTTTCCCTGATCACCATGATGTACATCAGGCCATCCCAAACCTAAATGATCGTAGTGCGCTGAAACAACAACCGGTGCTTCACTCAGATTAGGGTCGCTACCGGGAATAATTCCAATCACATTGGTAATTTTAAGGCTCCCCTTGTCTTTAAAAGTATGCGAGAATTCCTGTAAATACTTGCCTTTAAGAGGCTGCAATCCAGCTTCTTTAAATTTCTCTTCAATAAATTGGGTGACTTTTTTCAAACCAGAAGTACCTAGTCCTCTTCCATTTACATCATCAGAAGAAAGAAATTGAATACTTTTCATCATTCTTTTTTCCGAAAAGACGGCCTTGAGTGTGCCCAAGGCATCACGGTCTTCAATCACAGAAGCTTTAAGTCCGCGTTCATCCAAAACTTTTACCAAAGGCGAATTACTAACCGGCCATTCTCCCTTGGCGATATTGGTAGGTTCATCACCATTGAAGGCCAAATAACTGTATTTTCCATAATGCGGAAGTTTTGTAATTAAGCCTGAAATTGCTTTTTCATTATCAAAAGCGATAAAAACACTTTGCTTATGCATGTCGCGCTGATCAAAAAGGGTAAAGACAAAGCTATTGTTCTTTTTTAAGATATTCTTCTTCTCAAAACTAACAGAATCCGCTTTTAATCCGGACTTACTTGTCGACAATTGCTGATTAATCTCCTCGGCAAAAGCATTCTCATAACCTAAGATCCAAGCTGTTTTATTTCTTGGCAATTCCTTTAAGTCCTTATCATAAAGAATTTCAAAATCATCATTATCAGCAGATTTCCATTGTTTAGCAAATTCTTCATAAAGTGCTAATTGATTTTTATCTGCTGCAGCAGGAATAATAAAGACATTTTCCTTGCTTCCCCAAATTTTTGATAATATGGATGGCACCTCCATTGGATTTAATATTCTAAACACATCGTATTGAGGGTCAACGGCCAATTTTAAAGGTTTGCTATCCAGGGCTATTTGAAAATTCTGAGTCTTTTGATCCATGTTGAAAACGAAGCTCTCTAAGCCTTTTTCTGTCGCAATATTGATAGGAACATCGATATTAAAAGCATCACTAATTTGCTTCTGTTCAAGACTGAGGCGAAGACGATATTTCCCGGAATACTTATCGACTTGAAGTGTTTTAATCGCTAGTTCAGGAGCCCCCGTTCTATTGATCCATTGATTGAAAAAATCAACCAAAGAGATCGCAGACACCTCTTCCATTGCTTTGCGGATATCGGTATAAGAAGCTTTTTTAAATTTATTATTTTTATAAAAAAGTTGCATGCCTTTCAAGAAATCTTCATCACCCATTTTTCTACGTAGCATCTGCCACATCATCAAAGCTTTACCATATCCGATAGCTTCACTGGGACCATCACTACGCCCAATAAATTTATTCAGTGGAAAATCATTCCTTGGATTCACCAAATTGGAAAATTTTTGGAGTGTGGAGCGGCGGTATTCTTCGCCTGCTCCTCTTTGCTCTTTAATTAAATGATCGGCCATAAAAGCAGTTGTTCCTTCACACCAGTTCCCGCTTTCAAAATCGACGAACACACTGTTTCCCCACCAATTATGCAATAATTCATGCGGATAAGAAGAATGTAAGATGAAAGGGAAACGAATGATTTTTTCGCCTAAAAGTGTAAAAGAAGGCATGCCATATCCTGTTTCCCAAAAATTCTCTACCAAGGCAAATTTGGAATAAGGATAAGGACCAATCATCTCATTATCCATGTTCATATATTGTTCCGTTACTTCTAAATACTTATTGGCTATGCCCTCATCGGGCGATCTCAAAAAAGCCATAGCCTCAAGCCCATTATTCATCATATAAGAATATTCGTAGAAATGAGCAGCAATTAAAAACACCTCTTCCTGAGGCTTATCGCAAAGCCAGGTATCGATATGCTTCTCATTTTCTTGCTTTTCATAAATTCTCTTACCGATGCTTACATTACGCCAATCAGCAGGTAATTCCGTTGTTAATGAAAATTGCATTAATTGATCATCAAAAGTTGGCACCCAATAGGTTGAGCCAGCCAGATAAACTCCTTTGGTACTAATTATTCCAGCCGATTGAGAAAACCCCCGTTGATAATTTTCTTTGCTCTGTTCAATTTCTGAGGCAATCGTTCCGTGGTATGAGAGCACCATTTTATCGGCTTTACCTTTAATTAACCATTTATTCAATTTTATTTCTCCATCAGTCTTTGCATCATCTCTATCCATACCCACATCGATAGCTTTATTCTTATTTGGAATTTTCTTAAAGCTGATATTTTTGGTTTCCGACTGCGGTATGAAACTCGCATTTAACCAAAATTCCCGAATACTCACCCCTTCAAGATTTAAAGAGTCAAGTACTGAAATTTCAGAAGTCTGAGGATTAATCTTTACCTGTAAATTATGCTTTACAAGAGCTTGTCCCTGAGCAAACAAACTCAGGTTAAACACGAAAAAAGAGAGAAATAAAATGGATTTTTTCATCAGTAAATATTTAATTTTAAGGCTTATACGCCCTGTTTTTATCATTTTCTCAACTGTTTTTGAAGACCGTTAAATTGAACTATAGTTTAGCCTCTCAGAAGAAAATTCTTAGTTTCCAACAAAAGTAAATAATTTCAATAGCACGAAACATCAAATTTCAACTTTATAATGCTTATCTAACTTATACGAACCCTAAGTGTCTTAAGTATTCACTTAAATTCTGCTAGATTTCCTTTGAAAACATCAAAATCGAATAAAAAAAAACTATAAAAATATTATCGGTAAATCATTCGCGGATTTAAGGTAATATTGTTTTCTATTGATTATCGGCAATTTTTATTGACTATGTTGTCCTATCGCTTGGCATTTTTGAGCAACATCCGAATAATTTTTTCTTGATTATTAACACTTTGAAAACTGATTGCCATGTTACCAGATAAAAGAAAACACTCAAAAGAAAAATCACGATTGCATCCTCGAAGCAAACATCGGGAACGATACGATTTCAAACCGCTTATTGCTAGTCATCCTGATCTGGAACGCTATGTTAAGCTGAATATTTACAATGACGAATCTATTGATTTTTTTGATCCGGAAGCGGTGAAATCATTGAATACGGCATTACTAAAGCACTATTACGACATCGAATTTTGGGATATACCAAAGAATTATTTATGCCCGCCTATTCCGGGGCGTGCCGATTATATCCATCATATCGCAGATGTATTAAGCAGCAAAAACTTTGGAAAAATACCTATTGGAGAACAAATAAGATGTCTTGATATTGGTGTTGGTGCAAATTGTGTTTATCCTATCATTGGAAATAAAGAATATAGATGGTCATTTGTGGGCTGCGATATTGATCCTATTTCCATTGAATCGGCCAAGCAAATAGTGGATAAAAATGATTCTTTAAAAGGGGAAATTGAATTGAGATTACAAACGAATCCAAAAGATGTTTTTTTCGGGATTATTCAAAAAGAGGAACTATTCGATCTCACTATTTGTAATCCTCCCTTCCATTCCTCTCAAGATGAAGCTCAAGCAAGCACTTTGCGAAAATTGAGTAATTTGACTCATGAAAAAATTACCGAGCCTAATCTCAATTTTGGAGGTCAAAACACAGAGTTATGGTGCGAAGGCGGTGAAGAAAAATTTATAAAAAACATGATTCGAGAAAGTAAATTTTTCTCCAATTCCTGTTTCTGGTTTTCAACTCTGATTTCAAAACAGTCCAACCTTAAAAATGCCTATAAAGCCCTTGAAAAAGCGGAAGCTATTGAAGTAAAAACCATTCCGATGGGACAAGGCAATAAAACATCTCGTATTCTAGCTTGGACTTTCCTATCGCAGGAGCAGCAAGAAAACTGGAAAGCCACAAATTGGAAAGAAAAGTTTTAAACGCTTCTTCATTTATTAATAAAACGACAGTAGCTTTTTTTTGAAAATGGCCGCTTGGAATTTCTATCTTTGCCGGCTTATAAAAAAACTAAGAATGATTTCAATTGACGGGCTGGCAGTAAAATTTGGTGGAACTACTTTATTTAAAGATATCTCTTTTGTTGTAAACGACAAAGATCGTATTGCACTGATGGGAAAAAATGGTGCAGGAAAATCGACTTTGCTCAAAATTATGGCTGGCATTCAAACGCCAAGCAGAGGAAAAGTTTCCGCTCCAAAAGAAGCTATTATTGCCTACCTTCCTCAGCATCTTATGTCTGAAAGCAATCTGACGGTTTTTGAAGAAGCCTCTCAAGCTTTCTCACAAGCACTCACTCTGCAAAAAGAATTAGACGATTTAAATGAACAGTTAACTGTTCGTACCGATTATGAATCGGAGGAATATTACTTAATTATCGAACAAGTTTCTGAGCTTAGTGAAAAAGTTTATAGCCAAGCCGAAGTTAATTACGATGCGGAAGTTGAGAAAATTTTGATAGGACTAGGGTTTGAACGCATTGATTTCCAAAGAAAAACAAAAGAGTTTAGCGGTGGTTGGCGCATGCGCATAGAATTAGCCAAAATCTTACTTCAGAATCCTGATCTTATCCTGCTGGATGAACCAACAAACCATCTTGATATTGAATCCGTTCAATGGCTCGAAGATTTTTTAATTAACAGTGCCAAAGCGGTTATTGTTATTTCGCACGACAGAGCTTTTATTGATAATATTACTACCCGAACGATTGAAGTTACTATGGGACGTATTTATGACTATAAAGTCAATTATTCTCAATATCTTAAATTGCGTATAGAGCGCCGTCAACAACAACAAAAAACCGCTGAAGAGCAACGAAAATTTATAGCAGACAATCAAGCCTTTATCGATCGATTTAGAGGAACTTATTCAAAAACGCTCTCTGTACAATCGCGTGTCAAAATGCTCGAAAAGCTAAAGATATTAGAAGTTGATGAAGAAGACACTTCTCATTTAAAACTTCGCTTCCCTCCTTCTCCACGATCTGGAAATTATCCTATAACAGCAGAAAATGTATCGAAAAAATACGATCAACATATTGTATTTTCAGGCGCCTCTTTTAGTATCACTCGCGGCGAAAAAGTTGCTTTTGTTGGAAAAAATGGAGAAGGAAAATCGACTTTGGTTCAAGCCATTATGGGCGAAATTGATCACGGAGGAAAACTTGCTCTTGGGCATAATATAAAGATTGGCTATTTTGCACAAAATGAGGCTTCCAAACTGAATGAAAACCTTACTGTTTTTCAAACCATCGATGATGTTGCAAAAGGCGATGTCCGCACCAAGATAAAAGACATCTTAGGAGCTTTTATGTTTGGTGGCGAAGAATGGGAGAAGAAAGTAAAAATACTATCCGGTGGTGAAAAAACACGTTTAGCGATGATTAAACTATTGCTTGAGCCGGTAAATCTTCTTATTCTTGATGAGCCCACAAACCATTTGGATATGCGAACCAAAGATATCCTTAAACAAGCCTTGATGGATTTTGATGGAACTCTAATCCTTGTTTCTCACGACCGTGATTTCCTCAACGGTATGGTGAGTAAGGTATTCGAATTTGGAAATAAAAAAGTACGGGAACATCTCGAAGGAATCAGCGAATTTCTGGCTCGTAAAAAGATGGAGCATTTGCGCGAATTAGAGATTAAAGCGTAATAGCATTGCTCCTCTCATAGGACTGAATGACCATCTCTTTGCATGTCCTCTTATTTTATAACAAACATCTTCTTAACATTTCCAAAATCACCTGCTTCTAACTTGCAGAAATAAGTTCCTGAACACAATTTACTAGCGTCAAAATGGACTATATAATCCCCAGCCGCTTGCTTACAATCTACAAGTTCAGCAACAATACGTCCGGTATAATCAAAAATAAGAAGCCTGACTTGCCCATCTACTGGAACCCTGTATTTTATAGCGGTTTCTGAACGAAACGGATTTGGTTGATTTTGTAAGAGAGCAGAATTATTCGGCAAACTAAGGCTTTCTGCATCCAGAGCGATATCTAGATTATTCACTTTTCCAATTTTAAGAAAATAAGTATTGTCAGTATTTCTGACTATATAAGCAAATGGTAAAGATGCATCGCTTAAGCTTTTTAAATCTAATAATAAATTTGTGCTATTATTTAAAGTCAATGATATAGGGTCAAGAAAGCCATCCTCTTTCGTATATTTAATAATACTTCCTGTATAAGTTGAATTACTGTACAGGAATAAATAAGTTGTATCCAAATAAAGTGTAGGTTCAACGGAATTGTATTTTTCATTCAGTTGTATTGTATCAACCAACCAAGCCTCGCCCTTTGTTTTGTTTAACAATATTAATTCGTTATAATCATCAGGTACTGACCTTAGCATAGCAGTAACTGACTGAGAACCATCTTGCTGAACACTTCCTGTTCGTACAATATAAGAGGTTGGCTTAGGAGCACTAAAATATTTGTCATTAAAAAGAGTCTCCACAGTTGACCAGTTAGTCCCGTCAAATTTCTTCATCTCGATGGTACAGTCATGGCGCTGATACCAAAGTGCAAATAAGGAATCATTATTTACAACTAAGGAAGGGGCATTAAGCATAATATTATCATATTCACTAAGACTATATGTATTCAAAGATTCACCTACCGACCAACTTCCACTTAGGGTATTAGAATATATGATATGATAATTTGTGGCCCACCAGGCATAATCGTATGAAATAAAATGTTGAACATTATTATAACTCATAAGCTGAGAATTATTCAAATAACTAACAGTAGCTCCGTTTCCTTCAGAAGACTGAACATTATCATCGTTAATTACATTTTCTAAAGTGGTCCAAACGCCTTCCACTTTTTCAACATAACTTATATGTGAGGAAGGGTAAGCATCATAACTACTGTGATAATTAGGTGGTCCATCATATCGATAAACAAGATGAATAGCATTATCATCGTCCACAGTGGCTGAGAGTTCTACGATATGCTCACGAGTATAAGTAGAAGAATGCTGATAAGTAGCAACAAGTTCCGGACCATTCCAGTTAAGGCCATAATCACTAGAAGTAAAAACTGAAACAGAATCTACTGTTGAGCCCCATTTTGCATAGAATAAATGAATCATATGATCATCATCAATAACTATAGCCTGACGACCTAAACGCATACTGGTAGAACAAGAGTCTAATGTAGCCACTTCTTGAATTTGAACTGAATTTTGTGAATAAATTATTGACTCTGATAAAATCAATAACAAAACTAATGTCAAAACCTTTTTCATAATTATACCTCCAATTAAATAAATTAATTAAACAATTATTTCTAATCTCTTAAATGCGTTAATTCATTCAAAGAAGACATCAATTTATCATCACAAAAGAATAAAAATTAGAAGTCTGCCTGGATAAATGCTATTGCTGTAAAGATACAAATTTTTAAAAAGAATATAAAGCAACAAATGATATATATCTAATGCAATTACAGTAAACTCCTATATAAGAGAGCATAATACACTAATTTAATTTCTTCATTTTTCTTGTCTCTTCTTATATAAATGATGAAAATAATCAAAATCACCTATATTTCATCCACAATTTCCGAACTATTGCTCTATCGAGATTAACGCTAAGAAAGCATCTAGTCAACTCTAAGATTTTGTATAGTCAAGAATATTTACACAATTTATTTCTCATATTAAAATACATTTATTTAACTTGCAGCCTCAAAACCTTTTTTTTCAAACCAAATTCATATAAACCAAACAGAAGAAACAAGATCAAATCAACATAAATCACAAATTAAACTCAAATCATGAAAAGAAAATTATTACCAATGCTTGCATTCATATTTCTATTTGTAAGCCTTATCGGACAAAACCTACCAATTACTCAAGCTGATTACAGAATGGCTGAGCAATTCTCTCCTACTAAGATCAAGCGCATGGTTTTTAGTACCTCAGTTAAACCAAACTGGATGAGAACAGGCGATAAATTCTGGTACTCTTACAATACCTCTGAGGGAATCCAATTTTATCTTGTTGATTTAGCAAACAAATCAAAAAAACTTCTTTTTGATGCTGATAAAATGGCCTCAATGCTCACTTTGATTACACAAGATCCTTATGATGGTCAGCATCTTCCAAAGATTGACCCTAAATTTAAAAAAGGGGATACTGTTTTTCAATTTGATGTGACCAGCACTCAAGATGAAAAAGAGGTTAAAACCAAAAATGATACGCTTACAAAATCTGATAGCACTTCAAAAAAAGCAGCTAATAAGAATACGGCTGCTGCAAAAAAGGCAAAAAAGAAGATTTTTCATTTAGAATACAATTTAGCATCGGAAAAGCTTTATGAAATCGAAAATTGGGTGGAAGAAAAAAAAGATCCTCGTTGGGCAAACATTTCCCCTAATGGCGAAACGGTCATTTTTGCAAGAGATTATAATTTGTTCTGGATGGACAAAGAAAATTATTTGAAAGCCAAAAACGAAAAAGCGGAAGGTGATAAAGACTATGTTCAAGACACCACTATTGTTGAGCATCAACTCACATTTGATGGTGAGCAATATTATGGATATGGTGGAGGCTATACTGCATTGGATAATGATGATGAAAAAAAAATAAAGAAGGAGAGCAAGAAGAGAAAAGGTGCTTGGATTCTTTGGTCGCAAGATTCAAAAAAATTCGCACTAATTAAAGAAGACGAAAGAAAAGTTAAGAATTTGTGGGTAATCAATGTCTTGAAAAATCCAAGACCCGAATTAGAAACCTATAAATACACTATGCCAGGTGAAAAAGAATCATCTCAAGAAGAATTATGGATTTTTAATATGGCCGATACATCGCGCAAGCAAATCGACTTAAAAGCCTATAACGATCAGACTATCTCCATTGAAAGAGAAATAAAAAGCAATAAGGAAAATATTGAAGATTATGTTCCCAGAACATGGTTATCAAAAACTTCTGATAAGATTTATATTACAAGACAAAGTCGCGATTTATACAAATTAGATATTCTGGAAGTAAATACAGAAACGGGCGCAACAAAAGTATTGATTGAAGAGCGCATGAATACCTATGTGGAGAAAAAAGCACTTCGTATGATTGGCAATGGAAATGGATTTATTCATTGGTCGGAAAGAGATGGATGGGCTCATTTATACCGTTATGATGGAAATGGAAATTTGGTAAATCAGATCACTTCCGGTTCTTGGCATGTTTCTAATATTGTAAAAGTTGATGAGAATAATAAAGTTGTTTATTTTACTGCCAATGCACTCGAGAAAGATGAAAACCCATATTATACTCATTTATACAGGGTTAACTTTGATGGGAGCGATTTAAAATTATTGAATAAAGGTAATTTTGATAACCGTTCAACAATGAGTGATTCTTTTAAATACTTTATCAATAATTATTCGCGAGTCAATACAATTCCAAAAACAGATATTAGAGATAATAATGGGAAACTGGTAATTTCACTTGAAACCGCAGATCTAAGAAATCTTTTTGCTGCAGGATACAAATTTCCTGAAATATTCAAAGCCAAAGCGGCTGATGGAATAACCGATATTTATGGCGTAATGTACAAGCCTTTCAAGTTTGATTCTACCCTAAAATATCCCATTCTTGAATATGTTTATCCCGGACCTCAAACAGAGGCTGTGAACACTTCTTTTTCGGCTCGTATGGATAGAACCGATCGTTTTGCTCAACTAGGTTTCGTCATTATTTCGCTCGGAAACAGAGGCGGAAATCCAAACCGTTCGAAATGGTATCATAACTATGGTTATGGCGATTTGAGAGATTATGGTCTAGCCGATAAAAAATATGTAGTCGAACAATTGGCGCAAAAGCATAAGTTTATCGACATTGAAAAAGTAGGTATTAGTGGCCATTCAGGAGGTGGATTTATGTCGACTGCCGCACTTTGTCAATATCCCGATTTTTATAAAGTAGCCGTTTCCTCTTCTGGAAATCACGATAACAATATTTACAATCGTTGGTGGAGTGAAACACATCACGGGGTACAGGAAAAAATAGATGACGAAGGCAACTCCAAGTTTCTTTACGAAATAGAAACCAACCCTCAACTTGCTAAAAACCTAAAAGGGAAGCTGATGTTAGTTACCGGAGATATTGACAATAATGTGCATCCGGGGAATACCATTCGCATGGCCAATGCCTTGATAAAAGCTAAAAAGAGATTTGATATTTTTATTATGCCCGGACAAAGACATGGTTATGGAGATGGAGCAGAATATTTCTTCTGGTTAAAAGCCGATTATTTTTGCAAGCATTTAATTGGTGATGGTTCTATCAATACCGATATTTTTGAAATGCGCAGAGAAACAAAGATGACTCCGAGTAAGAAGAGAGCAACAGATTAAATTCTATTCTTTAAGCAGAATTAAATAATAAACCGGGGTAAATCGCTCCGGTTTATTATATGCTTCTTATTATGAAAAGATTTTATCTTTGACGTTATTAAATAAAGACGCAACTCAACATTTACGTGAACAATAGACTATGAATTTAGATTGGTTACTAGAATATAATCCAATAATTTTAGCATTGGGTGCTACACTTTTTACATGGGCAATCACAGCCTTAGGAGCTTCCATGGTTTTTTTCTTTAAAACTATCGACAAAAGAGTTCTCAATTCAATGCTTGGTTTTGCAGCAGGAGTAATGATAGCCGCCAGTTTCTGGTCGCTACTAAAACCGGCTATTGAAATGAGCGAAGAAATGGGTACAAGAGGTTGGATTCCTGCTGTAGTCGGTTTTTTATCAGGAGGCGCTTTTTTGTTACTTATTGATAAAATATTGCCCCACTTGCACTTGGGTCTGTCTATCGATAAAGCGGAAGGGATTAAAACTTCTTGGCAAAGGAGTATCTTACTTGTTCTGGCCATTACACTGCATAATATTCCCGAAGGATTAGCCGTTGGAGTCGCCTTTGGAGCATTGGCTCACAATCCAGATGCAGGCATGCTTGCCAGTGCTGTTGTATTGGCAATTGGTATAGGGTTACAAAATTTCCCGGAAGGAGCCGCCGTATCAATTCCTTTAAGACGAGAAGGTCTTTCCCGATTAAGAGCTTTTAATTATGGACAGTTATCTGGTATAGTGGAACCTATGGCAGGCGTTTTAGGTGCTTATTTAGTTTTAACTATAACTCCCATACTTCCTTATGCGTTATCATTTGCAGCTGGTGCTATGATATTTGTTGTTATAGAAGAATTAATTCCGGAATCGCAACAAGGAAATGAAACCGATTTATCAACCATTGGTGCCATGCTTGGATTTGCAACTATGATGGTTCTGGATGTTGCTTTGGGATAAAAAATTTGTTAGCCAATTTCATTAGCTCAATTTTCTAATAGTCTCTAACCAAAATTTAGAAAAAAATTTCATTTGAAATTTAAATCAAAATTATAAACATTTATAATACTGATTATCCGCTTTTTGCATTATTTTTCAATGAACTTGTTTAAAGTTAAAGAGTGATTTCGAGAGTAAACCACTGGTGTCCAGTGACGAATCTCATTTTTTATTGCATAGCCTTAGCTACGGAATCAAAAATAGCTGAAGTCAATGGCACCAAGGG
>JAGGUP010000017.1 GCA_021158405.1 Bacteroidales bacterium | reverse complement strand
AGTGTAAAGTCAGCGTGCTATCGCAACCATTCGCATTAACTAAGTTTTGAATATAGATTCCTGATTCAGTAAATGTTTCATCATTCAAAGTAAAACTATCGCAAGTGGTTTCGAAAATATCAGAAGAAGAACTCTCGTTAATTGTTAAGTGAAGTGTTAACGTACTATCGCAACCGGCAACATTAACTAGATTTTGAGTAAAAATGCCCGATTCAAAATAAGTAATATCGTTTATTGTCAGACTATCGCAAGCCGTTTCAAAAAGTTCGGAGGTAGTGCTTTCGTTGATTGTTAAGTGAAGCGTTAATGTACTATCGCAACCGGCAATATTAACTAGATTTTGAGTAAAAGTACCCGATTCAAAATAGGTAATATCATTTATAGTCAAGCTGTCGCAAGCCGTTTCAAATAGCTCAGAAGAAGAACTTTCGTTAATTGTTAAGTGTAAAGTCAGCGTGCTATCGCAACCATTCGCATTAACTAAGTTTTGAATATAGATTCCTGATTCAGTAAATGTTTCATCATTCAAAGTAAAACTATCACAGGCGGTTTCAGTTAAAGAAGAATAAGTCGGTTTAAATACAGTTACAATTGTGGAGGCGGATTGTTCCGTGCATCCAAACCCATCATTAAAAACCATTATGTAGGTGCCGCTATTTTCAAATGTTGAATTGAGTAAACTCGGATTTTCTTCATCCGATGTAAAACTATTTGGTCCACTCCACGAAAAAGAATAAGGTTCTTTACCTCCTGAAACATTTGCTTTTAAATTAATTGTTTCGCCTTCACATAATGAATCGATAATTACTTGTGGATCAATACTAGCTTGGATTATATCCAATGTACCAAATGAAATATCATCTAAACCAAAGTCGTTTCCCCCAGAGGCTGTATTCAGATTTCTAATCCGAATTGTAACAGAGCCACTTAAAGATCCTGAGTACCATTTAGGATCACTATAAAATTGAACCCAGTTTGATATTTCCACTTCATTTTCAGCATCAGGTTTTGGTGCCGAATTTAAATCTGCAACAGTTCCAACAAGTACATTATTGACTTCAAATTGCAAGCGAGCAGGATTAGATGGATTTAAGTTCATTCCCCAAGCACTGAAATAATAATAGGTATTAGGTAGAATAACAACTGTTTGTTGCCAAATAATTCTTTGTCTGTCAGCATTTGGAGGATCTGGAACAAGAGAAGTGCTTCCGTTTACGAGTAAGAAATTTCTATTTCCAACAGTATTGTTCGTGTGATCCCGTCCATGGAAGTTGGGATGATAGCCATTTGTGCTTGCGAGATCATTGTACCATGCCTGCGTATTTACAGCATAATACCCTTCCGGACCCAATCCGCTTGTATATGAAGGAGCGGTAGGATCCCAGTAAGCTTGGTGTTGCGTATATTCTGAATAGAAAGCAGGTGATGAAGAATTAAAGTCAGTAAAAGAGCCGTCAATAACCATTTCATTAGAAACTTCAATACTTGCCTCTGCTGTTTGAGAATTGAGTGTTACAAAAACACGATAAATACCCGCTATATCTACGTCGATATGATCTGCCGTAGATCCATTATAGGGCCAAGAATAAGTTCCTCCTCCACTAGCAGTTAATCTCACTTTTCCCTCTATAGAGCAATAATCAGCTGTAATCCTAGCGTCTGGAATTTGGGCTTGTGATTTATCAGGATTTAAAAACAAGAAAAAAAATAAAAACAAAAGAATAGCGTAAAGCCGCAAGTATGTGTGCATTATTTTAAACGAGAAAGTATGGTTATAACTTTCGTTCATCACTAATCTTTTTAATATTGTTCAAGTTCTCTGCTTGCTCATTAAAGTGCTGTGGTTATTGCAGTATTCTTATACGAAGCAGTTAACGATACAAAGTTAAGTCACTTAGTGTGTGGAACAGGAGGAAATAAACGTCTTTTCAGTTGAAAAGACGTCCATATATCGGAATTTAAAAAGCAGATTCCAAGAAATGGAAAATGGTATAAAAAAGTAAAGGTAATATAATAATAGGGCTTATTTTTATTCAACCAGCAAATAATCAATCTGCTTTTTCTGAACATCAATATTCTTGACTTGAATTCTTACTTTATCTCCAAGTTTATATTTTTTTCCAAATTTCTGACCCATTACTTGGTAATTATCTTCATCTAGGAAATAAAAATCGTCGGCCATGTCTTTCATTCGAATCATACCTTCCACTTTACTACCAATAAGTTCGACATAAATTCCCCATTTACTAACTCCTGAAATTTGCCCATCAAATTTTTGTCCTATTTTATCGAGCATATAAACAGCTTGCATGTACTTGACAGAGGCACGTTCGGCTTCTATAGCAGAGCGTTCCATATCGGAGCTATGCTTGCATTTTTCTTCCAAATCACTCACTTTGGCTCCGCTTCCTCCACCAAGATAATGAGCCAAAAGACGATGAACCATCAGGTCTGGATAACGCCGGATAGGGGATGTAAAATGAGTATAATAAGGGAAAGATAAACCGTAATGTCCATTATTTTCCGTTGAATATATAGCTTTTGCCATCGTGCGAACAGCAATAGTTTCAATCATATTTTTTTCTCCTTTTCCGGCAACGGCCTTGAAAAGATTGTTGTATGATTTTACAATATTTTGGCGTGAGCTGATATTCATTTCGTATCCAAGTTTGCTGACAAACTGAGCAAATGTATTTAGCTTTTCAGGACTTGGCTCGTCGTGAACACGATAAACAAAAGGTTTAATTTTTTTCTTTCCTTTTGGTTTTCCAATAAATTCAGCCACTTTCTTATTTGCTAAAAGCATAAAGTCCTCAACGAGTCGATGCGCTTCTTTTTGTTCTTTGATATAAACGCCGATCGGATTGCTTTTTTCGTCCAGATTAAATTTTACTTCCGTCGATTCAAAATTGATCGAGCCTTTGCGAAAGCGCTTTTCTCGCAATTTAGAAGATAATGCATGGAAAACCAAAATATCATCTTTATAAGGGCCGTCTCCTCCCTCAATCATTGTTTGCACTTCTTCATAGGTAAAGCGTTGATTGGAATTGATTACCGTTCTCCCAAACCATTCTGAATGAATAGTAGCCTCATCATCCATTTCAAAAACGGCAGAAAAAGTTAGTTTTTCTTCGTTGGGACGCAAAGAACAAACCATATTTGATAAATGCTCAGGAAGCATTGGAATAACGCGATCAACCAAATAGATAGAAGTTGCCCTATCGTAAGCTTCAGAATCAATTACCGAACCTTCTGTCACAAAATGCGAAACATCAGCAATATGAACACCAACTTCCCAAAGATTATTTTTTGTTTTCCTCAGACTAATGGCATCGTCAAAATCTTTCGCGTCAAAAGGATCGATGGTAATCGTAAATACATCACGAAAATCGCGGCGCTTGGCAATTTCCTGTGAAGTAACTCCATTTGGGATTTTAGCTGCGGCTTTTTCTATATGATCAGGAAAAGTTAAGTCGAAATTATAATCCAATACGATGGATTGTATTTCCACTCCATGATTTCCAGGATCACCCAAAACCTGCACTATTTTTCCAAATGGGTTTTTTGCATGTTCTGGCCATAATTCGAGTTCAACAACAACTTTTTGTCCGTTTTTGGCTCCGTTTAATTTATCTTTTGAAATGAAAAAATCTACAGGGACTTTTGAATCATCAGGAACAACAAAACCAAACCCTTTTGATATCTGAATGGTGCCTACAAATTTTGATTTAGCGCGTTCCAATACTTCTTGAATTTGTCCTTCCAGCTTACGGCTGCTTCGTTTTGGGAAGATGAATACTTTTACTTTGTCGCCATTTAAAGCATCTTTCGTATTGTTGGGGGAAATGAAAATATCATCACCTCCTTCGCTATTAATTATATAGGCTTTTCCGGTTGAAAGCATATCCACCTTACCCGTTGTAAATGATTTCCCTTTGCCATAAGTGGAAATATGTTTCGGACTGATTTGGTATTTCCCTTGCTTAGATTCGATCAGGATTTTTTGTTTAAATAAATCGGCTAGCAAGGTGATAATTTGAGTTTTCCCCCCAGGATCTTTAACTCCTAATCTTTTTGCCAGTTGCTTGTAATTGAAAGTACTGTAAGGATTATTGGCAAATTCGCTTAAAATATTTTTTACGAAAGGATTGGTTGAAGTTTTTGTTATTTTTTTCATTATTATTAATTTCTGATATACAAAAGTACGTAAATCAAGGATTGGCTATGTTAAAAGAATACTAAGAATTAATGGGCTGATTGGTTACTTATCCTAATATTTCATTAGCACATTATTTCTTCACAAAGTCTTCCATATAGCGATAAATTTTTTCAAGCAAATGAGCTCTATCTAATCCGCGCATATTATGTTCTTGCTGGGGATATACAAAATAATCCACCTGAACACCCGCATCAATCGCAGACTGTAAAAAGCGTAAACTATTTTGCCAAACTACTGTATTGTCAATATCGCCCTGAATAATCAAAACCCGATCTTTAATATTTCCGGCTTTTTCTAAAAGGCTATTTTGTTTATAACCTTCTGGATTTTGTTCGGGAGTATCCATATAACGTTCACCATACATGATTTCATAAAACTTCCAATCAGTTACTGGTCCACCAGCCACTCCGGCTTTGAAAATTCCGGGATGATCTGCTAATATAGACAAGGTCATAAATCCACCATAACTCCAACCTTGAATTCCCATTCTTTTTGAATCGACATAGGGTAAACTTTGTAAATATTTAACGCCAACCATTTGATCTTCTTCTTCGTTTTGACCAAGTTTTCGGTGAATTACATTCTCAAAAGCAAAGCCACGATTTGGTGTTCCGCGATTATCCAACGTAAAAACAATATAACCACGTTCTGCCATTAGATGCATAAAAATATTAGCTCCGCCCAACCACGAATCTGTAACTAATTGGGCATGAGGACCACCATATAAATAATAAAACACGGGATATTGTTGAGTACTATCAAAATCGGGAGGCAGAATCAAACGGTAATACAAATCAATATTCGCCTCATTTTTAAGTGTTCCCATCACTGTTTTCCCAATTTTATATTCTTTTAATGGATCCTTATCCCGAAGCAATTCCTTGCTTTGTTTTCCTTTTGTTCCAATGATTGAATAAACGCGAGCGGTTTCTGTATTTGAATAGCTATCGAAAAAATAATCGCCTGATGGGGATAGCGTTCCATTATGTCTACCATGAACACCCGTAAGTTTTTTAAGCTTTCCATTGTTCAGGTTTAAATTATAAATATGATTTTCAATTGGACTTTCTTTTGTGCCTTCTATAATCAAATTATTGCCACTTTTATCGAAGCCTAAAATAGAAGTAACCGTCCACTCACCTTTGGTTAACTGACGAACAAACTGACCTTTAGTTGTGTATATATAAAGGTGTTGCCATCCATCGCGTTCGCTAAAAAAAACAAACTGATCTTTTCTGTTTTCTAAAAATAGAAGAGGATTTTCAGGTTCTACCCAAGTATCCGCCGTTTCTTCAAAAAGAGTCAAGAGAAAATCACCGGTTAAGGCATCGTATTTATTCAATTTCATATGATTCTGATCCCGATTTAAGACTTGTATATATATTTGCTTTTCGTCGGGCGACCAAGTAATATTTGTTAAATATCGATCAGTATCTTTAACGGCTGCTTGTAAAGAACCAGAAGCCTGAACGCTATCAGTTTCAATCAATGACTTGGCAATATCTATGTCTGTTTGTAGATAAATTGTTTTTTTGTTGATTATATCGTAAACGGCTAGTGTTACCGCTTCATTGGTAGATCCCGCCATTGGATATTTGATGTTTTTTAGAGTTGCTTCCGGCCTTGTAATATCCACCAAAGGATAATCGCCAACCATGCGCTCGTCTTTATGATAATAAGCTAAATAATTACCTTTTGGTGACCAGAAAATACCGCCTGTAATTCCAAACTCGGAGCGATATACGGTTTGTCCATTTATCACATTTTCAGGATCGTCTGTAAGTTGGATTTGGTTTTGATTATCAGCTATATACAGATTGTTTTCAATGGTATAGGCCACTTTTTTTGTATGAGGTTCAATTTCTGTATTTTTTGCTAAATTCGGCCAAACGTTAAGCAAAGAAGCTTTTTTGGTTTGATAGTTTACTTTGAATAGCTGGTCATTCTTTTGAAAAGTGAATTCAGTATTCGATTCCCAATGAATATTAGGAAAACCTTCCAGTTTTAAATCAAAAGAGCTTAAGAGTGTATTCAAACTGCTCAACGATAAAATGCTTTTTGGAGCTGTATCATCGGTAGCCGAAGCTTTCATAAGCTCATTATTTTCAATAAAGCTATACGTAGAAGTCTTTTCAATCCATTGAAGATTGCTTATTCTTTTGGGAAGAAGCTTAGGATTAAAATAGATGGCGTCTTTAAAATCAAATTGTTTTTTTTCCTGAGCAACACCGATAAATGTAAATAGTATTAAAGTAAGAATCAGAAGATGTTTTATTTTTTTCATAGATTGGTTTTGTTTGTTTTCTCGATACAAAATTACAAAATGATTGAAGACAAGCGTACTTATTTGTTTTATTGAGCTGAAAATCAGGAAAAAGATATAAAAAGCATGCAGCATATTCAAAAAAAATGTATTTTTGCAGCGTTTTTCGGGAATGAAAGTTTCCAAAAACAAGGCTCTCCTTAATTTACAAGGAGTTTTTTATGTCGACAGGCGTTAAAAAATAGATTAAGGAGAGGGGGCTAGTGTCCCCTCTTTTAGTAGAATAAAATTGAAAATGATAACAAAAGAAAAAATTCTAAAGCTGGCACAGGAGCATTTACTTGACTCCCCTCAATTTTTAGTCGATTTGACGGTAAGTTCCGACAATAAGATTATGCTTTATATTGATGGAGATGAAAGTGTTTCCATTGACGATTGCGTTGATTTAAGTCGCCACATAGAATTTAGTCTCGACCGTGAAGAAGAAGATTTTGCGCTTAATGTATCAAGTGCCGGAGTCGATATGCCTTTAAAGTTTATTCGTCAGTATACAAAGTATATCGGCAAGAATTTTAATATTACCTTTTTAACAGGAGAGAAAATATTGGCTCGTTTACAAGCGGTTAATGATGATAAGATTGAAGTTATTCCATTGAAAGAAAATCCAAATGCAAAAAAAGGAACACCTAGAAAGTTTAAAGAAGGTGAACCTAAAACATTGACATTAGATCAAATAGATCAAAGCAAAATAGAAATTACCTTTTAATACAAAAGCAAAAAATGGCAAAGAAGGAAGAAAAAATCAGTTTGATATCCACCTTTCAGGAGTTTAAGGAGTTCAAAAATATTGACAGAGAAACCATGATGCGTATTCTTGAAGATGTTTTTAGGCATCTGTTGATCAAACTATATGGTACTGACGAAAACTTTGATATTATTGTAAATATCGATAAGGGGGATTTAGAGATTTGGCGAAATCGTGAAATTGTTCCTGATGGTGAAGTGGAAGACGAAAACTTGCAAATACCTTTTTCTGAAGCAACTAAAATTGAGCCCGATTTTGAAATTGGGGAAGAGGTTTCAGAAGCTCTAAAAATGGCCGATTTTGGTAGAAGAGAAATTTTATCTATTCGTCAAAACCTAGCAGCTAAAATAATGGAGCTGGAAAAAGACAATATATATAAGAAGTACAGCGAAAAAATTGGAGAGATTGTAACCGGAGAAGTTTATCAGGTTTGGAAAAAAGAAGTATTGGTTTTGGATGATGAATACTATGAATTGATTCTTCCTAAATCGGAACAAATCCCAAACGATTATTACCGCAAAGGCGATGTTATTCGTGCCGTTGTATTAAAAGTGGATGTACGTAATAACAGCCCGGTTATTATTCTTTCGCGTACTACGGAAGTTTTTCTTGAGCGTTTATTTGAGCAAGAAGTTCCGGAAGTATATGATGGCTTAATCACAATAAAAAATATCAAACGAGTTCCCGGAGAACGTGCAAAAATTGCTGTAGAATCTTACGATGATCGTATTGATCCTGTAGGAGCTTGTGTTGGAATGAAAGGCTCTCGTATTCACGGGATTGTTCGTGAATTGAGAAATGAGAATATCGATGTTATTAATTATACCACCAACACCTCTTTGTATATTCAACGTGCATTGAGTCCTGCAAAATTGAGTTCTATCGAAATAGATGAAGTAAACAAAAGAGCCGATGTTTATATGAAACCCGATCAGGTTTCTCTGGCTATTGGAAAAGGTGGATTTAATATTAAATTGGCCGGCAAGCTTACCGGCTATGAAATTGATGTTTATCGCGATACAGACGTGGATTTAGAAGATGTTGATTTAACAGAATTTTCTGATGAAATTGATAAGTGGATTATCGATGAGCTTATGCAAATTGGTTGCGATACCGCAAAAAGCGTATTAGCGATTCCTATTGAAGAATTAGTTAAACGTACCGATTTGGAAGAAGAAACAATTAATGAAGTTATTCGTATTTTAAAGAACGAATTCGAGTAATTTTAAAACAGTAACAAAACGAATAGATAACGGGATCGAAAATAAAGAAGTATGGCAGAAAATATTAAAAATATGCGATTAAGCAAAGCCTCTAAAGAATTCAATGTGGGACTTTCTACCATTGTTGATTTCTTAAGTAAAAAGGGTTTTGATATTGATCCAAAACCAAACACCAAGCTTTCGGCGGAAATGACGGAATTGCTGATGAGTGAGTATCAGATGGAGCGTCAGGTAAAACAGATTGCTCAGGAAAAAGTTATTACTTCTGAGCGAACTACTCTTTCAATTTCTCATGAGAAAGAAAAAGAGGAAGAGCCAAAAGAGGAAAAAGGTGAAGAGTTATTTATTCGCGATTCGCGATTAACAGAAACTTACCAAACTCCGGCAGAGAAAAAAGTCGAAAAAATTGTCGAAAAGCCAGTTTCAAAACCTGAAGCGAAATCGGAACCTGTAAGCCATACTCCCGAAGCGCCAAAAGAAGAAACTTCAACGCCAGCTGTTATCGAAGCAAAACCAGAAGTCTCATCTATAAAAGAAGAAACTCCTATTCCTGAACCAAAAGAGAAAGAAGTTACTGAAAAAGAAGGCATCAAGATTGTTGATAAAATAGACCTTACAGGTAAGAACTGGTCAACACGTCCAAAACCTAAATCAAAAGCTCAAAAGCAGAAGGAACGCAGCGAGAAGCAACAGGGAAAACAGAAATTAGAAGCTGAGAAAAAAGCGAAAAAAGGATTTAAACTTCAGCCAACGCAAGAAGAAAAGCCCAAAGTGGTTGAAGCAAAATCCAAGAAAGTTGATGTTGTTGAAAAACAAAAAATAGTTCCGGAAGCTCCAAAAGAACCGGAATTAATCAAAGTGGTTTCCAAAAAATTGGAAGGTCCCAAAATTATGGGTAAAATTGAGCTTCCTGAAAAGAAAAAGAAAGATCCGGTTGCTACTTCATCAGAGAGAGATGTTGCCGGTAAAAAGAAAAAACGTAGAAGGATTAAACCTATACGTCAATCGACTAATACTGGAAAAACAAGCGGAGCAACAACTGTAGGCGGAGTTAAAACGAGTAGTACGGGTAGAGTTGTTAGAAAAATAGGTGAGCGTAAAGACATTAAAGGGAGAGGGGCGCGAGGTAAATTTGATAATCGATCAAAAGGACAACCTAAGCACGAGCCTACCGAAGAAGAAATTCAACAACAAATTAAAGAAACTTTAGCTCGACTTTCACCTTCAGGAAAATCTAAAGCATCCAAACATCGCCGATCAAAAAGGGAAGCTGTACATCAGCATTCTCAAGATGAAATGGAAAAGAGTATCGAGGAGCAAGGTGTTATCAAGGCTACCGAGTTTGTTACTGCAAATGAATTGGCCACTATGATGGAAGTTCCTGTAACTAAGGTAATAGGTGCTTGTATGAGTATCGGTTTATTCGTTTCCATTAACCAACGATTAGATGCTGAAACGATTAGCATAGTAGCTGAAGAATTTGGTTTTAAAGTTGAATTTGTCGGTGTTGAAGTACAAGAAACACTCCATGAGTTTGATCATGAAGATAGTCCGGCCGATTTATTGCCTCGTTCTCCAATTGTAACGGTGATGGGACATGTGGATCATGGTAAAACCAAATTACTCGATTTTGTTCGTAAAGCAAATGTAGTTGCCGGTGAAGCTGGAGGAATTACACAGCATATCGGAGCTTATGAAGTTAAACGTGAAGACGGTAGAAGAATCACTTTCCTCGATACGCCTGGTCACGAAGCATTTACGGCTATGCGTGCTCGTGGAGCTCAAGTTACCGATGTTGCCATTATTGTAATAGCTGCTGACGATGATGTGATGCCTCAAACAAAAGAAGCAATCAATCACGCGCAAGCGGCAAATATACCTATCGTATTTGCACTTAATAAAGTAGATAAACCCAGTGCCAATCCCGATAATATTCGCAATCAATTATCGACTATGAATATTCTTGTGGAAGAATGGGGAGGTAAATATCAAAGTCAGGAAATTTCTGCTTTAAAAGGAGACGGAGTCGACGAATTGTTAGAAAAAGTTTTACTTGAAGCTGAAATGCTTGAATTAAAAGCTAATCCAAATAAAAATGCTGTTGGAACAATTATCGAATCTTCTTTGGATAAAGGACGTGGATATGTTTCAAAAATCCTTATTCAGGCTGGAACACTTAAAATTGGAGATATGGTTTTGGCAGGATCAACGTATGGAAAAGTGAAAGCCATGTATAATGAAAGAAACCAATCCTTAACTGAAGTTGGACCTTCTACTCCTGTATTGATGTTGGGATTAAATTCTGCTCCACAGGCTGGTGATGTATTTAATGCTATTACAGATGAACACGAAGCAAAAGCAATTGCTACAAAACGCCAACAATTACAACGCGAACAAGGAATTCGTACTCAAAAACACATCACATTGGATGAAATTGGACGTCGATTGGCTATAGGTGATTTTAAAGAATTGAACGTGATTGTTAAAGCCGATGTGGATGGTTCTGTAGAAGCTCTTTCTGATTCTCTTATCAAACTATCTACAGATGAAGTACAATTGAATGTGATTCATAAATCTGTTGGACAGATTAGCGAATCGGATGTTCTATTGGCTTCTGCTTCTGACGCTATTATTGTTGGTTTCCAAGTAAGAGCAAATGTTCAAGCGCGTAAGTTGGCCGAAAATGAAGGAATACAAATCAAGTATTACTCGATTATCTATCAAGCAATTGAAGAATTAAAATTAGCATTGGAAGGTATGTTAGCGCCAACTGAGGAAGAGAAGATTGTAGCGAATATTGAAATTCGTGAGACCTTCAAAATTCCGAAAATCGGAACCGTCGCCGGATGTATGGTAACCAGCGGAAAAATTTATCGGAATAGCACTATTCGTCTTATTCGTGACGGCATCGTAATTTACTCAGGAAAATTAGGTTCCTTGAAACGTTTTAAAGATGATGTTAAGGAAGTAAATCACGGTTATGAGTGTGGAATGAATATCGATAACTTTAATGATATTCAAGTTGGAGATGTTATTGAAGCTTACGAAATAATCGAAATCAAACGTACACTATAAAATTTGCAGAGTGTAAAAAAACGCTTTAGAAAATAATGTTTTCTAAAGCGTTTTTTTATGCCTGCAAATAAGCAATAAAAAACCCCCAACTTAAAAAGTTGAGGGTGGATTGCCTTTTATTTATAAAGATTATTTAACCTCTTCAAAATCTACATCAGTAACTTCGCCATCGGCTCCGCCGTCTGTTTTCGGACTACCATTCTCACTGGCTTGTGCGCCACCTTGAGCTTCAGATTCCTTATACATATCCTGACTTGCATCTTGCCATAACTGGTTCAAAGTTGCCATATGTGTATCAATAGCGGCCATATCTTTTTTCTGATGAGCTTCTTTCAAATCAGCGGCTGCTTTTTCAATAGCTGCTTTTTTATCAGCAGGCACTTTATCGCCGTATTCTTTCAATTGTTTTTCAGTTTGGAAAACCAAAGAATCTGCTTGATTTAATTTATCAATTTCTTCTTTTAATTTTCTATCTGACTCCGCATTGGATTCGGCTTCTGCTTTCATCTTTTGGATTTCTTCATCTGACAATCCGGAAGAAGCTTCAATACGAATACTTTGCTCTTTTCCTGTTCCTTTATCTTTTGCTGCTACGTGTAAAATTCCGTTTGCATCAATATCAAAAGTTACTTCAATTTGAGGAACACCGCGAGGTGCAGGTGGAACGCCATCTAAGTGGAAACGTCCTAAGCTCTTATTATGAGCAGCCATTGGTCGCTCACCTTGTAAGATATGGATTTCAACTGAAGGTTGATTATCAGCAGCAGTAGAGAAAGTCTCTGATTTCTTAACCGGAATTGTTGTGTTTGCTTCAATCATTTTGGTCATTACACCACCTAAAGTTTCAATACCCATAGAAAGTGGAGTAACATCTAATAAAAGAACATCTTTAACGTCTCCACTCAAAACACCACCTTGAATGGCAGCACCAATGGCAACAACTTCGTCAGGATTAACTCCTTTTGAAGGCTCTTTATCAAAGAATTTTTTCACAACATTTTGGATAGATGGAATCCGTGTAGAACCACCAACTAAAATTACTTCATTAATATCTTTAGCAGTTAAACCGGCATCTTTCAATGCTATTTTACAAGGCTCGATAGTGCGTTGAACTAAATCGTGAGTAAGCTGATCGAATTTAGAACGGCTTAATTTACGAACAAGGTGTTTTGGAACTCCATCAACAGGCATAATATAAGGCAAGTTGATTTCTGTTTCATTAGAAGAAGACAATTCAATTTTTGCTTTTTCAGCAGCTTCTTTCAAACGTTGTAAAGCCATAGGATCTTTTTTCAAATCTAAACCTTCGTCGTTTTTAAACTCTTGAGCTAACCAATCGATAATTAAGTGATCAAAATCGTCACCACCTAAGTGTGTATCACCATTGGTAGATTTTACTTCAAAAACGCCATCGCCTAACTCAAGAATAGAAATATCAAAAGTACCTCCACCTAAATCGTAAACAGCAATTTTTTGATCGTCTAATTTTTTATCTAAACCATAAGCCAAAGCTGCAGCAGTAGGTTCGTTAATAATTCGTTTTACGTTTAATCCAGCAATTTCGCCGGCTTCTTTCGTTGCCTGACGTTGCGAATCGCTAAAATAAGCAGGTACAGTAATAACGGCATCAGTAACATCTTGTCCTAAGAAATCTTCAGCCGTTTTTTTCATTTTTTGCAAAATCATTGCTGAAATTTCCTGAGGTGTATAATTACGATCCCCAATCACTATACGTGGAGTATTGTTATCCCCTTTTACAACTTTATAAGGAACACGATTAATTTCTTTTTGTGTTCTATCGAAAGTTTCACCCATAAAACGCTTAACCGAGTTAATAGTTTGCGTTGGGTTTGTAATCGCTTGACGCTTTGCAGAATCGCCAATCTTACGTTCGTTATTATCAGTAAAAGCAACAATTGAAGGTGTAGTTCTACGACCTTCACTATTTTGAATAACAACCGGTTCGTTACCTTCCATTACGGCAACGCAAGAGTTGGTAGTTCCTAAATCTATACCAATTATTTTTCCCATTTTTCTTTAATTTTATATTTTTTAATCAGTTATTTTTCGTCGATGTTAGCTGCATCTCAATATTTGTGCCATTACAAATTTTTTTTTGAGATATGACAAAAGGGCAGAATTATAAAGACAAATGAGTCAATATAAGAATACTAGAAATAAATAGCATCTCGATTTCGTCAGGTCTTCCTTCGTTTCACAACAATGGATAATTCATTTTTTGAAATCTAAATGGAAAAGTGTATATTTGACTAAATAAATAATAACCAATGAATAAAAATAACTATTGTGTAATTATGGCCGGAGGAATTGGCTCACGTTTTTGGCCAATGAGCCGCACCTCTAAGCCCAAGCAATTTATTGACATTTTGGGTACAGGAGAAACATTGATTCAGCAAACAGTGAATCGATTTTTAAAGATTTGCCCGGTCGAGAATATTTATGTGGTTACAAACGAAATGTATAGAGAGCAAGTGAAAGAACAAGTGCCCGCATTATCTTACGAGCAGATTCTTTGTGAGCCGGCCAGAAGAAATACCGCACCTTGTATTGCCTATGCTAACTACAAAATAATGGAGAAGAACCCTAATGCTACCATTGTTGTGGCGCCTTCTGATCATATTATTTTAAAAGGAGATGTTTTTACGGAAGTTATTACTTCGGCTTTGCAAGCAGCTTCTGAAAACGATTGGTTAATCACTTTGGGTATAAAGCCCAGCAGACCCGATACAGGATATGGATATATTCAATTCGATCCGAAAATAAGTGATAAGCGCGATAACAGGATAAAAAAAGTAAAAACATTTACGGAAAAACCCGAATTACAAATAGCTCAAAAATTTTTAGAAAGTGGTGATTTTCATTGGAATGCGGGTATTTTTGTATGGTCCTTGAAAAGCATCACCAAAGCGTTCGAAACGTATCTTTCTGAAGTTGATGATATTTTTAAAGATGGAATTGGTGTTTATAATACCGATAAAGAAGAGGAATTTATTAATAATGCTTATGCCGTTTGTCGGAATATTTCCATCGATTTTGGAGTGATGGAAAAAGCAGAGAATGTTTATGTTTTGTCTTCTGATTTTGGATGGTCCGATCTGGGAACCTGGGGATCGCTCTATTCTATTCGTCAAAAAGATGAAAATCAAAATACGGTGGTCGGCAAAAATGTAATGACTTACGATACAAAAAACTGTGTGATCAATGTAAGTGGAGATAAAGTTGTTGTATTACAAGGACTTGACGACTATATTGTTGTGGATGAAGATAATGTTTTATTGGTATGTAAGAAAGAGGACGAACAAAATATTCGTCAATTTGTAACCGATGTAAAAACCGAAAAAGGAGATAAGTTTGTTTAGATTATCATTTTTATACACGATTTAACGGCTGTAGTATTTCTTGCATCAGCCGTTTCTTTTTACTTTTGCATAATGAAAATGATCCTTGCCAATTATCACACACACAACTATTTTTGCGATGGTAAAGAAGCGCCCGAAGTCTATGTAAAAAAAGCCATAGAACTTCAATTTAAAGCATTGGGATTTTCCAGTCATGCGCCTGTTCTTTTTGACAACGAGTACTCTATTCCACCAGAAAAGCTAGGTGATTATTGTTCCGAAATAGAACGTTTAAAGGAGAAATACCAAGATCAAATTGAAATTTATTTAGCTCTAGAAGCTGATTATATCCCGAACAAAACCCACGACTTTTCTTATTTTAGAAAAGAATGTAAGCTCGATTATATTATCGGTTCAATTCATTTGGTAGCCCATCCTCAATCAGGAGAAATATGGTTTATCGATGGTGGGAAACAAGAAAAATGGGACAGGGGTTTAAAAGAGGTTTTTAGTGGTGATATTCAGGCTGGTGTTAAAGCTTTTTATTGTCAAACCAATGAAATGATTGAAAGTCAAAGACCAGAAATACTTGGGCATTTCGATAAGATAAAAATGCATAATAAAAATCGTTTTTTTACTCAGGAAGATTCTTGGTATCAAAAGCTAGTACAAGAAAGCCTTCAACTTATAAAGGAGAAAGATGTTGTTCTCGAAATTAATACGCGCGGTATTTATACCGATCGTTTTGATGATCTTTTTCCGGGAATCCCTATTATTCTTAAAGCGCAAGAGCTGGGAATTCCCCTGATGCTAAATACGGATGCACATCATCCCGATGAACTTTTAGGCTATTATCCTGAAGCCCTGAAAATAATTAAAAGCGCAGGAATAAGAGAATTATGGCATTTTTCTAAAAAGGGATGGTTTTCAATACCAATTAATTAATTCTTTGAATCGTCCTGAATTTTGTTTACAGTTTTGTTGTGGATATTTTATTCTTCAATCATTTTCTGACATTAAAAAGTATTAATATAAAAGATATTGGAAGCTTATTTTATTAGTGCATTCTTTCAATTTGTTTATTGCCACTCCTAAAGGGATATCTATGGCTCAAAGTACAAATACACAAAAGCTCACCAAATATAAAACGTTAATAATAAGATATTTGTGGGTTTTGATATCTTGGTTTGTCAGTTGACAGATGGTTGCCTTTTTGTTTTTTTTGATTTGCTGTATTGTCTTCTTTTTATTTTCAGGCTAAATTTGCTTTTGCAGAGATAAAACTACCATTTATTTCCCTGATTATTACTATTTTCGCAGCTTGAATTTTGAAAGAATAAAAGCTGAAAATGGAATACAATTATAACGAGATTGAAAAAAAATGGCGCTTTTACTGGGCTGAAAACAAAACATTTAAAGTAGAAATTGATTACAATAAGCCCAAATTTTATGTATTAGATATGTTTCCTTATCCATCCGGTGCAGGTTTGCATGTTGGTCATCCACTGGGTTATATTGCATCCGATATTTTTTCTCGCTATAAGCGCAACAAAGGATTTAATGTGTTGCATCCTATGGGATACGATGCTTATGGTCTTCCGGCTGAGCAGTATGCTATTCAAACAGGAACACATCCTGCAATTACAACGGAAATAAATATTGCACGTTACCGCGAACAGCTCGATCAGATTGGGTTTTCTTTCGATTGGGATCGCGAAGTACGCACGTCTGATCCTAAATATTATAAGTGGACACAATGGACATTTATCCAACTTTTCAATTCCTGGTTTGATATTGAAATTGAAAAAGCAGCAAGCATTAGTGAATTGATATCCTATTTTGAGAAAAGCGGAAATCAAAACTTAAAGGCTGCAAATTCTTACGAAAAAGAGTTTACGGCTAAGGAGTGGAACGGATTCTCTAGAAAAGATCAACAAGATGTTTTAATGGCTTATCGATTGGCCTATTTGGCTGATATAGATGTTAACTGGTGTCCAGCTTTAGGAACCGTTTTGGCCAATGATGAAATTAAAGACGGTTTATCAGAACGTGGTGGTCATCCCGTAGAAAAACGGATGATGAAGCAATGGTCTCTGCGAATTTCGGCGTATGCCCAGCGTTTATTAGACGGTTTAAATCACTTGGAATGGACAGATTCTATAAAAGAAGCACAACGTAATTGGATAGGTCGTTCCGAAGGTGCTTCTGTGAATTTTAAAATAAAAGGTCACGAAGAGGTTTTGGAAGTTTTTACTACGCGTCCGGATACGCTTTTTGGTGCTACTTTTATGGTCATTGCTCCTGAACATGAATTTATGGATAAAATCACCACTTTGGAGCAAAAAGAAGAAGTGGAAGCCTATGTGACTATAGCCAAAAATCGTTCAGAAAGAGAGCGAATGACCGAAGTAAAAAATATCACAGGAAAATTTACGGGAGCATACGGAATCAATCCATTAACAGGAACTGAGATTCCTATCTGGACTGCTGATTATGTGCTTAGTGGATATGGAACCGGAGCAATAATGGCTGTCCCTGGTCATGATAGTCGTGACTTTGCTTTTGCACGTCATTTCAATCTGCCTATTATTCAGGTGGTTGCTCAAGTGGGAGAAGAAATAAAACCTGTTGAAGAATGGGAAACATCCAACGATGCCAAAGAAGGCATTATGGTAAATTCAGATTTTTTAAATGGCCTAGATGTTAAAGAAGCAATTACCACTACCATAAAGCGTCTTGAAGAAATAAAGATCGGTTATGGTACAATTAATTATCGTTTGCGCGATGCAATTTTTAGTCGCCAGCGCTATTGGGGAGAACCTTTCCCTGTTTATTTCAAGGATGGTATTGCAGAAGTTTTAGACGAAAAAGAGTTGCCTTTAACCTTGCCACAGGTGGATAAATATTTGCCTACTGAAAATGGTGAACCTCCTTTAGCACGTGCTGAAAATTGGAAAACAAAAGACGGTTATCCACTTGAAACAAGTACGATGCCTGGATTTGCCGGATCAAGCGCTTATTATTATCGTTATATGGATCCACATAATCAGGACGAATATTTTTCAAAAGAATCGAATGCCTATTGGGAGAATGTTGATTTATATATGGGTGGCGATGAACACGCAACCGGACATTTAATGTATGCTCGTTTTTGGTCGATGTTCCTTTACGATTTGGGACTTACGGTAAAAGAAGAGCCTTTCAAAAAACTAATTAATCAAGGGAAGATTCAAGGTAGAAGTAATTTTGTTTATCGAGTAAATCATGAAAAATATGCCGAATATTTCGTCTGGGAATTCATCAAAAAGCAAGGAAAGGAAGATGAATTTGAAAGAGAATATCGCGATGGTCATCGGAAATTCGATTTCTATAATAAGAAAGAGAATTTAATTATTGAGATTAAAAGTCAAGCCAAATTAGAAAAGCTGGAATCTTATTATATCGATTACATTAAAGATACCAATAAGAAATTATTGCTTATTCCTATAGTAGATATTTTGGAGTTTGATGAGTCCTTGGCTATGGAAATCGAAAAAGCCTTGAAAGATAAAAATGAAGGAGTAGTATTTTTTAATAGAGAGGTTAGGGAATTAAAGCCATTATTTGTTTCAAAAAACATAAAAGATAGAGAATTGTTTTCTACGCCAATACACGTAGATATTGATTTTGTGCATAATGATATTCTTGATATAGAGGCTTTTAAAAATTGGAGAGAAGAGTATGCCGATGCAGAATTTATTTTAGAAGAAGATAAATATGTTTGTAGTTGGGAAGTTGAAAAAATGTCAAAATCGAAGTATAATGTGCAAAATCCAGATGCTTTGATTGAAAAATACGGAGCCGACACTTTCCGACTTTATGAAATGTTTTTAGGTCCAATTGAAAGTCACAAACCATGGGACACCAACGGGATTGAAGGTGTTTTTCGTTTCATGAAAAAATTCTGGAAACTCTATCATCCAGTAGATGCTTTTGAATTGAGTGAGGATGAACCAAGTAAAGAAGAACATAAAATTTTGCATCAAACGATTAAGAAAGTGCAAGACGATATTGAACGTTTTTCTTTTAATACAACGGTGAGTCAGTTTATGATTTGCACGAATCAGCTAACCGATTTAAAATGCAATAAAAAAGCCATTTTGGAACCTTTAGCTATTTTAATTTCTTCTTTTGCTCCTCATATTGCCGAAGAGCTTTGGGAGAAAATGGGACATGGTGAAAGCATAATCAAAACCTCGTTTCCAGTTTTTATGGAAGACTATATTAAAGAGAATAATTTTGATTATCCGGTTTCTTTCAATGGAAAAATGCGATTTAAAATTGAGCTTCCTGTAACGTTAGACAAAGCGGCTGTTGAAGTCGCTGTATTGGCTTCGCCCGATGCACAAAAATGGTTGCAGGGAAATCCGCCAAAGAAAGTAATCGTTGTACTTAATCGTATTGTAAACGTGGTAATTTAGTTGTGCTGAAGCTTTCGCCAGAATATTGGGATAATACCTATAAAACAAATCAAATTGTTTGGGATATAGGTTATGTTTCAACACCTTTAAAAGTGTATTTCGATCAGTTAATTGATAAATCGATACGCATTTTAATTCCAGGAGCAGGCAATGCTTATGAAGCAGAATATCTTTGGAACCTCGGATTTAAAAATGTATTTGTGCTCGATTTTTCCTCAGCTGCAATAGAAAGTTTCTTGTCGCGTTTTCCCGAATTTCCT
>JAGGUP010000070.1 GCA_021158405.1 Bacteroidales bacterium | reverse complement strand
TTGCCGCCGGCTTCCTTCAGATTCCACCTCACGATGGACACCCTTGCCTTTGGCTAACGTTTCCCACTGTCAAGGCACGTTCGGGACTTTCACCCTATAGTTATCGCCCATGCCGGGCGCACAAAAAAAGGTCGTCCACTAAAGTAAACGACCATCTAAAATAATATTTCAGAGTATCCTAATGCTGATGTCCGCCATCACCGTGTACATGTCCATGCTCTAGTTCCTCGGCACTGGCTTCGCGAACCTCTACAACTTCACCCGTAAAATATAATCCTTGACCGGCAAGCGGATGATTAAAATCCATTTTCACAGTATTATCGGTAATTTCAAGAACCAAACCATTTAAAGGATGCCCTTGTTCATTTTGCATAGGAATACTGGCTCCAACTTTCAAAAACTCTTCATCAATATTACCTTCAACTTCAAATATTTTCTTATCCAAATCAACGATAGCTTCAGGTGTTTTTTCGCCATAACCTTCTTCACTTGTTAAAGAGAAATTAAAGGTGTCGCCTACTGCTAAACCTTCCAAATTTTCTTCAAATTTTGGTAAAAGAGCTCCCACACCAAACATAACAACAAAGGGTTTATCTTTAGAAACTTCTTGAACCAATTCACCATTTATATCGTCCTTGCTTAGGATATAAATCATCCCTACAACTTTATTCTTTCCAACTTTCATTCTATAAATATTTATTTTTAAATTTCTTAAATTGTTGGCAAAAGTAATACCAAAATCTTAATTACCAAATGCTTGTTAAAAAAATGAAAAAATATATATAGAGCTTAGAATATATGAGCGTTTTTAACTATGTTTGACAGCTAAACTACAAAAATTGTTATGTTAAATAAAATCATTATTCTATTCCTATTCATTGTCGGGTTATCAATTGCATCTGTTTCTGGACAAAATGCCCAGCCAAAAGCAAAAAAACAAATCTATGCCAAGAATTTTATTGGTAAAAAAGCACCCGATTTAAATATTGAAGGTTGGATAATTAAAGCACCAAAAACAGAAGGGAAATTTATTTTGGTTGATCTTTGGGCTACCTGGTGTGGCCCTTGTCGGAGAGGTATCCCTGAATTAAACGAATGGCATCATAAATATGCTGATAAATTAGTCATTATTGGAATTAGTAATGAGAATAAAGAGAAAATTCTCGGCATGAAAACTCCAGTTCTTGAATATGCCAATGGATATGATACTCAAGGATTTTTAAAGAAAACATTACAAGTAAGAGGAATCCCACACGTCATACTCATTAATCCTGAAGGTGTTATAGTTTGGCAAGGCTTCCCAAAACTCCCTGGTTTCGAACTTACACCGGAAGTTTTGGAGAATTTAATCGCTTGGAATTAGGAACTCTTTGATTTTCAAAAAAATATTATAAAAATAGCTTCCTAAATCATTTAATAATTACGATATTTGCAGCCGTTTTCGTAACGAATAATTTAATTAATTAAAAATTAAGCAATTATGCCAGCAAAAATTAGATTACAGCGATTTGGTAAAAAAGGTAGACCTTTTTATCATATTGTTATTGCAGATGGTCGCGCACCTCGTGATGGTAAAAGTATTGAGAAACTTGGAAGCTACGATCCACTTACAAATCCAGCTACTATCGAATTAAATTTCGAGAAAGCTTTGCATTGGATCCAAGTAGGAGCCCAACCCACAGACACAGTTAGAGCCATTCTTTCTTACAAAGGAGTTCTATACAAGAATCACTTAGCAAAAGGTGTTCTTAAAGGTGCTTTAACCGAAGAACAGGCCGAAGTGAAATTTAACGAATGGTTAGCAGATAAAGAAGCCAGAATTAATGCTAAAAAATCAGATTTAGCAACTACTGCTCGTGAAATTAAGAAATCTCGCTTTGAAGCTGAAACTAAAATTAATGAAGCACGTCAGGGAGAAATCGACAAACGTAAAGCCGTTGAATTAGCTGCTATCGAAGCAAAAGCTACAGAAGCTGCTGCTGTTCGCGCTGCTGAAAAAGCCGCAAGAGATGCTGCTGCCGCACCGGTAGAAGAAGTTGTTGAAACTCCTGTTGAAGAAGCTACTCCTGTTGCTGAGGTTGTTGAAACTCCTGCTGAAGAAGTTACTCCTGTTGCAGAGGTTGTTGAAACTCCTGCTAAAAAAGCTGCTCCGGTTAAAAAAGCTGCTCCTGTTGCAAAAGCTGTTGAAACTCCTGCTGAAGAAACTCCTGAAGTTCCTTCAACCGACGAGAATACTGAAAAGACTGCTGAATAAGCGTTTTAGAATACAATTAAAACCGTTCGCCCGTGGCGGACGGTTTTTTTTTGCTAAATTTGAAAGTTATGGAAAAAGAAGCTTGTTATTATTTAGGTAAAATAACGCGTACAAATGGAAATAAAGGTGGATTATCTATTTTTTTAGATGTCGATGATCCTAATGAATACAGTGGATTAGATACTGTTTTTATTGAAATAAAAAAGCAACTTATCCCCTATTTTATTGATGAAATAAAAATACACAGCTCTAAAAATACAGCTTTGGTTTATTTCGAAGATATAGAGGATGTGGAAACTGCTACCACACTTACAAATTGTGCATTATATCTCCCAAAAACCAGTTTACCCACTTTAAAAGGGAATAAATTTTATTTCCACGAAATTATTGATTTTCTGCTTATCGACCAGAACTTTGGCCCGATTGGAAAAATTAAACAAGTCCTCGATTATCCAAACCAAGCTTTATTTCAAACTTTTTATAAAGAGAAAGAAGTGCTTATTCCTGTTAACGACTTATTTATCAAGAATATAAATCGAGAAAAAAAAGAAATTCTTTTAGATTTGCCTGAAGGTCTTTTAGACGTTTATATTGGAGATTAGTAGAATGGCTGTCGATTATTTTCAATTCAAACAATTTATCGTTCATCATGCCTACAGTACCATGAAAGTGGGCACTGACGCTGTTCTATTAGCTACACTTTCTGATATTCCAGAAACAGGTAAAATATTGGAAGTTGGAACAGGAACCGGAGTTATCTCCCTGATTCTTGCACAGCGAAGCAAAACTCAAATTACGGCTATCGACATTCATCAAGCTTCAGTTTGGGAAGCGCGCGCCAGTTTTAAGGAAAGTCCGTGGAGTGACAGACTAAAAGCACTTATGATTTCCTTTCAACTTTATGCTGCACAAGGGAATCCAGTACGCTACGATTTAATTATTAGTAATCCGCCTTTCTTTGAAAACGATTTAAAATCGCCCGACGAGAATAGGAATTTAGCACGCCATAACGACAATTTAAGCTACCGCGATTTTCTTTTAGCCAGTCGGTATTTTATTAGTGAGTCAGGAAAATTATTTCTAATTCTGCCTGTAAGCGAAGCTAAAATCTTTATCGAAGAAGCCAAAAATTACGGTTTTTATCTTCAAAAAATAATCGAAATAAAGCCAAAGCCTGAAAAAGAAGCCAATCGTTTGATATTAAGTTTTGGGAATCAAGTTTCTACAGAAATTCAAAATGAATCTATTTGCATCCGTAACAACGATAATAGTTATTCAGAAACTTACAAGAAGTTGACTGAAGATTTTTATGTTTCCTTAAAATAAAACTTAAGTAAGTTCAATTAAGGTAATTTCAGGGCGAATCCCAATTCTACCTGGAAATCCAATGGCTCCTATCCCTCGATTTACGTACAAATATCGTTCATCCTGAACATATAAGCCTGCCCAATGTTTATACAGGTATTGTGCCGGACTCCACCGGAAATAAGGCGTTTCTATTCCGACTTGAAAACCGTGCGTATGTCCTGATAAAGTAAGATCAATAGGCTGATGATATTCCAAAACTTCTGCATCCCAATGCGAGGGATCATGACTTAACAATATTTTTACAGATCCATCAGGAACACCTAACATTGCTTTTTTCAAATCGCCTAAACGAGGAAAACGGGGGTTACTACTCCAATTCTCCACACCGGCAATTACAAGATCAGCCTCATCCAAATGAAGAACAACATGTTCATTGCGTAGCAATTTCCAATCCAAGTTTTCATAGAAAGCCAGCAATTGTTCAAAATTCTCTTGCTCCTCTTCTTCACTCTCCCAATGATGATATTTTCCATAATCATGATTACCAAGAATACTATAAATTCCATACTTAGCTTTCAATTCACCCAATTCTTCAAAAAAAGGAAATGCTTCTTCTGTAATATTATTCACCAAATCGCCGGTAAAAAAAATGATATCCGGCTTTAGGGCATTAATCTGTTCAACAGCTCGTATCAGAGGATCTTTACTTACCCAAGTACCCAAATGAAAGTCAGAAATCTGTACAATTCGAAACCCGTTTAACGCGGCAGGTAAATTTTTGAAGCTCAATAACTCACGAAACGTTTTGAAATGATAGCTCCCATGAAGCATACCAAAACCCATACTTCCCAAAACGACACCTCCCATTGCCAATCCGGTATTGACAAGAAATTTTTTACGACTAATGGCATTTTTAGCATTCCGCTTCTTTTTACTACTTAGAAAAAGCACGCTTGCTTGAAAGAAACGAATAACATCTGCAAAAAAGATAAAGATAACCGGCAAAATAAGAGAAACTATAAAAGTAAATATGATTCCGATAAAGTAAATCCGCAAAAAAGGAGACCAGGAATCTAAAGGTTCAATAACCAATCCAAAACCTCCTACAAAGAGCAGCATTACAGGAAACCAAAAAACAAAACCAAGAATAATCCGAAGGGAAGTTGATAATTTTTTGCATTGGGGCTTGATGGCAGACCAGACATAAAAATGAAGTGTTACCAGAACTAAAGTAAATATATAAGGCATCTTAAATCCCGGAAAGTATCGAAAAACAACATATCCAATTAGAGCAAATAACAATAAAATTAAGAGTGTGTATCCAAGTTTTTTAAGCATAAGGTATTGATAAATTTTGCTTGCAAAAATAAGTATTTCTATAAACCGATGACTTTAAAATAAAGAAGATGAAAAGGAAGTAAATAGCTCTGTTTTACTTAATTTCGCCGTATGACTTTAATCCTGATTATTATTACTGTGTTGGCTTCTGTAAGCGCATTTTACAATCCAACGGTTTTTGACAAACTAAAATTTAGTCCTTATCGAACTTCGCATCAAAAAGAAGTTTGGCGATTATTTACTTACGGATTTATCCATGCTGATTGGATTCATTTGGGCGTAAATATGTTAGTGCTATTTTCTTTTGGAACTTTGGTCTCCACCTATTTTGAATTCTTTTTTCCGGGGAAAGAAATCTTTTACTATTTATTACTCTATTTAGGGGGTATCTTTATTTCTGCCGCACCTGCTTTTGGAAAGCACAAAGAAAATCCATATTACAATTCAATTGGAGCTTCCGGAGCAGTTTCAGCGATTGTATTCTCCAGCATTGTTTTCGATCCGATGAACAAAATCTATCTTTTCTTTATACCTATTGGAATTCCTGCAATTATTTTCGGGGTTTTATACTTAATATATTCTGCATATATGGATAAAAAGGGCAGTGATAATATTGGTCACGATGCACACTTTTGGGGTGGTATTTATGGCTTTGCCTTAACGATTGTTCTAAAGCCCGATTTATTTATTCGTTTTCTGCAACAGATTTTCGGCTAAAACCACTCAAAATCACTAGCTTTGCTTGATTATTATCATAAAAATGTCAAAGAAAATTCTTGTAAGTGTCACAAACGAACTTAGCTCCGATCAAAGAGTTCATAGAACTTGTTTGACTTTACAAAAAGCGGGCTATGAAGTTGTTCTTGTTGGGAGACAATATAAGGATAGTCCAGCCATTGCTTCCAGACCATATTCTTGCAAGCGTATGCATTTGTTTTTTAGAAAAGGACCTTTTTTCTATGCAGAATATAATTTACGCTTATACTTCCTTTTACTTTTTAGCAAAGCCGATGTTTTGTTTTCGAACGATTTAGACACTTTGTTACCTAATTATTTAATATCACGCCTCAAACGTATAAAATTAATTTACGATTCGCACGAATTATTCACCGAACTCCCTGAACTAATTGGGAGACCTTTTGTAAAAGGATTTTGGACCAAATTGGAAAGGTTTCTGTTTCCAAAGCTCAAATATATTATCACTGTAAATCAATCAATTGCAAATATTTTTGAAGAAAAATACGACAAGAAAATACAAGTCGTTCGAAATATTCCATTACAAATTGAAAAAAAATCTGTGATCTCAAGAGCCGATTTAGGATTTCAGGAAAACGATTTCATTCTCATTTTACAAGGTGCCGGAATCAATATGCACAGGGGAGCAGAAGAAGCCTTAGAAGCAATGAAATATGTTTTTGGAGCAAAACTACTAATTATTGGCGGCGGTGATGTTTTTGAAGAATTGAAAAGAAAAAGAATAGCATTCAAACTAGAAGATAAAGTTCAAATTATTGATAGGCTCCCCTATCCTAAATTAATGCAATATACTGCTATTGCCGATTTAGGATTGAGCTTGGATAAAGACACAAATCTAAATTACAGATACAGTTTACCAAATAAGGTTTTTGATTATATTCATTCGGATACGCCTATACTTGTTTCGCGATTACCGGAGCTGATGAATTTAATCAACACTTATAAAATTGGGCGCAGTGTAAAAAATATAAGACCGCAATGTATTGCAGATAGTATTAATTTTATCCAGAAAAATTCTGCTCTGCAATCGGAGTGGAAGAAAAATCTTATACAAGCGCAATCCGAACTTAACTGGAATTTGGAGGAAGAGAAGTATTTGAAGTTTTTAAAAACGGTTTAAGAAAAGTGATAGGATGAATCAATCTTTTGCTTGCAGGAGTTTCCTCAAAATATATTCATCCTATCACTAAATTGGCAATCCCAAAGCCTCTTTCAAAGCCTGAAGCTTTAGAAACCTATGTTGTGGTGCATGTATTGACATAAATCCCGAATATAAAAAATCAAGAATAACCTGTAAATAGTTATCTTTTATGATAACTTTGCAAAATGATTAGAACAATCCTATTTTATAAACACTATTTTATAGACTTCTATTCGGAACAGAATGAAAAGGTTTAGGAAAAGATTGAATATGTTTTAAAGTTGGTAAGACAGGTGAATAGAATACCAAAGAAGTTTTTCAAGCATTTAACATCAACTGATAACCTTTATGAAATAAGAATTGAATACCAATCAAATATATATCGAATTTTCTGCTTTTTTGATGAAGGGAATTTAATAATTCTAGTGAATGGATTTCAGAAAAAAACACAAAAAACGCCTAAGAGTGAAATCGAACAAGCAGAAAGACTGAAAAAGGAATATTTTAACGTAAAAAACAAAAGAGATGGAAAATTATACAGGAATATCAAATTTTGGCGCACTTTTAGACAAAAAATATGGGAAAATTGGAACTCAGAAAAGAAATATTTTTGAAGAAAACGCCCACATGTTTGTCATTAGTGAGATGTTGAAAAAAGCACGAAAAGAAGCAAATATGACTCAAGAACAGCTAGCAGAAAAAGCAGGAACCAAAAAAAGTTATATTTCAAAACTTGAAAATGCTAAGGGAAACATTAATCTTTCTACTCTAATAAGAATTTTTGAAACAGGATTAAATAGAAAGATTGGATTTACGTTACAGTAATAAAATATGCTCTATTCCCAAAAACATCTTTTAACGCTTGAAGTTTTTCCAGACCCTGTTTACAGAATAAATCTCAGAAAAACATAAGCTCAGTTTCTGATTCTTTTCTCGTAAAACACAGCACTCTGGATGTGATTGAATATGAGGAAGTAATTGCCCCCCGCTCGGCCTAATCTCTGATTAGGTCGTAAATAAAATTTAGTCTCTGACTAAACTATCTTCTGAAGGTGCGCAAATAAAACTCATTTATCCCGATACACAATGTTCCGAAAAATCGGGACATTTATCGGGATTCGTTCAACTTACAAAATTTAAAACGGATAATTTTGAAATTGAGATTTTCGGCCAAAATATTCCAACAGAAAAACAAAATACTTATCGGCATATGCTGATTGAATAGGCCATCCTAAATAAAAAAGGAGAAGAATTTAAATCGAAAATTAGAAAGCTTAAATCCGAAGGTCTAAAACAAAACCGGCTTTCGCCAAATCATTAGGCTTGAAAGGAGACACTTATGAAGCTTTATTAAAACAAAGTGATCTATTCAATGAAAAATAGTATACATTTGACAGATCGTATTCAATATAAAGCGAATAGATTTACTTAATCAGCATAAAACATGGAAATCAACTACAAACCTATCGGGATTATACATAGTCCCTTCAAAGAGCAGAAAGGAACACCAATCCAAGCAAGTGCTTCAGTAGATACCGAAGGCCGAGTGGAGGTATTTTCTCAATTCCGTGAAGGTTTGATGGATTTGGAGAATTTTTCTCATATTTTCTTAATCTATCACTTTCATCTATCGAAAAAAGCTTCCCTAAAAGTAAAACCTTTTATGGATGAATATATACATGGGATTTTTGCAATTCGCGGACCCAGCAGGCCCAATCCGATAGGTATTTCTATTGTGCGTTTAAATAAGATTGAGAACAACATCTTATACATTAAAGATATTGATATTCTGGACGGAACCCCTCTTTTGGATATCAAACCCTATGTGCCAGAATTTGATTTTAGAAAAGTGACAAAAAGTGGATGGATCGAACAGCATATCTACAAACTCAAAGAAACAAAAGATGATGCAAGATTTAAAAAATAATTGCCAGTAAATACAGCAATAATTTTATTAAAAGCCCATAGTGCCATCAAGTATAATATGCTCTTTTCTTCGTTTCAATGCTCTCGCTCGGCATAAGCTCTGATTAGGCCGTAGATAAAATTCTTACAGCTAATATTATAACAGCGCACATATTTCAAAATTTTAAGAAACAAAACATGCTCTATTTCCCCAAAGCCTCTTTCAAAGCCTGAAGTTTTTCCAGACCTTGTTTTACAGAATAAATCTTAGAAAAACGCAAACTCAGTTTCTGATTTTTCTCACGAAGCTGGCAACATCCGGGCTGTGACTGAATATGACTAAGGATCTGACTAAATTTAGGTGAAGTATAAAAAGCACTCTCCTGATTACTAACAAAAAATGCATACATATTATCGCCTTTCAAGCGAATATTTTCCATTGCCAATGCTTTTCCAATCCATCTTAAACGCACGGAATCGATAAGCTCCAGAACAGGCTTAGGCATTTTTCCAAACCGATCTTCTAATCCAATAGCATAAAATTGCAAGGCTTCTTCTTCTTTAATCTGTGTCATTTCTTTATATAGGCTCAATCGCTCTGCTACTTGCTCTATATAATCATCTGGAATCAGTATTTCCAAATCGGTTTCAAGCGTACATTCACTTACATAATCACGCGGCTTTTCATCTTTATAAAGCTCTTTATATTCGGTTTCCTTTAATTCCTGCAAGGCCTCATCCAATATTTTATGATACATCTCAAAACCAATATCCGAGATAAATCCACTCTGCTCTCCTCCTAATATATTTCCTGCACCACGAATATCCAAATCGCGCATTGCAATATTAAATCCGCTTCCTAAACTTGAAAATTCTTCAATAGCTTGCAAACGCTTTCTAGCTTCATCTGTCAAAGCAATTAAAGGTGGTGCAAGCAAATAGCAAAACGCCTTTTTATTTGAGCGCCCTACCCTGCCACGCAACTGATGCAATTCGCTCAAACCATAATGATGAGCTTCATTAATAAAAATGGTATTTACATTAGAAATATCCAAACCGGATTCGATGATTTTAGTTGCCAATAAAACATCATAATCGCCTTCCATAAAGCCCATCATTACTTTTTCCAGTTTCTTGCCTTCCATTTGCCCATGAGCAATAGCAATCTTAACATCAGGCACATAGCGCTGAAGTAATCCTGCAACTTCCTGAATATTTTGAACGCGATTATGCACAAAAAACACCTGACCTCTTCTGGAAACTTCATACATTATTGCATCACGAATAAGCTCTTCGTTAAAAGATGAAAGCTCGGTTAAAACAGGCTGGCGATTTGGTGGAGGTGTATTGATAATAGAAAGATCCCTTGCGCCCATCAAAGAAAATTGCAGAGTTCTTGGAATAGGTGTAGCCGAAAGCATAAGCGTATCCACATTCACTTTAAATTGCTTTAACTTTTCTTTTATGGCAACACCAAATTTTTGCTCTTCATCAACAATAAGTAGCCCCAGGTCTTTAAATTTTACATCTTTGCCAACCAATTTATGTGTACCGATTAAAATATCAACTTTACCATCTTCCAAATCCTTTAAAATAGTATTTACATCTTTTGTTGAGCGAAATCGACTGATATACTCCACTCGAGCTGGAAAATCGAACAAACGCTCCGAAAAAGTTTTATAATGCTGATAGGCCAAAATGGTTGTAGGAACTAAAATAGCGACTTGCTTACTATCTGCAACTGCTTTAAAAGCAGCACGTATAGCGATTTCGGTTTTACCAAAACCCACATCACCGCAAATCAAACGATCCATGGGTGATACCATTTCCATATCTGCTTTTACATCATTGGTTGCCTTTAACTGATCTGGTGTATCCTCATAGATAAAAGAGGCTTCCAGTTCGGTCTGCATAAAAGTATCGGGTGCAAATTCAAATCCGGTTTCTAATTTTCGCTCGGCGTAGAGCTTGATTAAATCTTTGGCTATATCTTTTACACGCGATTTTGTCTTGGCTTTTAGTTTATTCCAAGCAGGCGATCCTATTTTGTTGATTTTTGGAGCGATACCATCCTTTCCGCTAAACTTTGAAATCCGATGCAAAGAGTGAATATTGACATAAAGGAGATCATCATTTTCGTAAATCAATCTGATAACCTCTTGCTCTTTTCCATCGTTTACTATCTTTTGCAAGCCGTCGTAACGCCCGATACCGTGATCGACATGGGTTACAAAATCCCCTTTCTGCAAATTGTATATTTCTTTGAGCGTAAAGGCTTCTTTGCCACCAAAACTTTCGCGAATTTTAAATCTGCGATAACGATCAAAAATTTGATGATCGGTATAGCACACCAATTTTAATTGATGATCGACAAATCCATTTTGCAGAGCGATTTGAATTCCTTCAAATAATCTCGTTTCTGATTTTCCATCACACAATCCTGAATCAGTAAAAATCTGATGAAGTCGGTTCAATTGTTTATCCGATTCAGCCAAGATCAGATTTTGGTAACCCTTTTTACGATATTCATTCAGGTTATCAGCCAACATCTCAAACTGTTTATTGAAATGCGGTTGAGGTTCAATTTCAAATTTTATCTCCGCAGCAGAATTTTTATTGGTAGTCATACCAAACTGGAAAACAGGAAATTCCTCCAATTTAGACAGGAAAACAGATTTATCGAGATACAATTCCGCTGGTTTCAAATGTTTTAAAGGACTTTCTAATGCTTGGAAATTATGCTCGGCCTTTTCAAAACTAGCCGCAAAACTATCGGCAAGCAATTCTTTTTTCTCCAACCAAATACTTGTCGACTTGGGGAATAAATCAAAAATGGCAATACGCGTTTCTATTAAGTCATAATCCAAAATATTGGGCATTAACTTCACCGAAGTAAGTTTACGTTTGCTCAATTGAGATTCAGGATCAAATTCACGGATAGATTCTAGCTCATCACCAAAAAATTC
>JAGGUP010000118.1 GCA_021158405.1 Bacteroidales bacterium | reverse complement strand
GTGATTAGGTTCTGTGGATAATTTAATACAGGTAGAGGAGCGTTGCCATTTGCCCATTCAATAGCAATCCCTGCTAGAAATAAGCCAAGAGCAATTATAAAACCTTCTTTATAAGACCATTTATTTTCCCATAATCTTCTTTTAGTCATACGTGTACTACCTCTTTAACAAAGCTATCCGTTAGCGTTCGACTCTCGTCAAAGCCTGACGGATAGCTTTTCATTTGATTATCAATGCTTACATTTATTTATTAACGTAAGTTGTTGTCATTTTTGATTCTCTTTCTTGTGCTTCTTTATCCCATTTTGGTATCAAGTTCTTCTTAAACTCTTCTTTCTCCTTGATAAGTTTTTCTATTGGCATTCCGATAAATTCCTGAGCTTTAGCTTTAGTAGAAATATCTGGATAAGGAACTTCTCCTGAATAACCAAGGGTCATAAGTAGTCTTGCAAGTTTAATTCTGCCTTCTTGAGCAATGTTAATACCTGTGGCAATAACTCTAGAAATTTCAACAGGAGCGTGGAAAGAACCTCCGTGAGAAGCGGCAGCATAATCCCAGCGCCATTGTGCATGACGGATATCCATTAAGATGTCTTTCATTTGATCTTCAGTAGCACCTAAATCCCAAGCTGTTTTAGCTTCAACATGTAAGCGAACACATAATTTCTCTAGCTCATCGCGATTTTCAATAATCTTGTCTTGTCGATCGTATACGTTTTTGAGTAAAGTTTCAGTTTTCTCTTTATGACAAACCATACAAGAGTTTTCAATGTTATTCAATGGTGATTGAATATGATGATCGGTATATTTACGTCCACCTTCAGTCATATAAGGCATATGACAATCGGCACAACTAACACCTCTTTCGCCATGGATTCCCATTGAAAAAACTTCGTATCCTGGATGCTGAGCTTTAAGCATTGGTGCTTTACTTAATTTATGCGTCCAATCTTTAAATTGTTTTGCATCGTAATACGATTCCATTTCTTCCACTTTTGTACCGTTGTCCCAAGGGAAAGTGAGATATGCAGCACCTTCGCTACCTTCTCTTTTCTTATCGAAATAATATTCCACATGACACTGAGCGCATACTAAAGAACGCATTTCGTTATGTGTAGCATCCTGAATGTCTTTTCCTTGTCTATCAAAGGCTTCTACCAATGCTGGGCGAGAAATTTGAAGTTCCATAGTTTCGCTATTATGACAATCGCCACAACCGATAGGATTCACAATCTCAGCACCTAATCTGGCCCATTTTCCTGTATAAAATTCCGTTACACCGCCTTCGTTCATTATACGAGGAACGTCGGGAGATTTACAAGTCCAACAAGTTGAAGGCATTGGCCCATCGTTATCGCCTGTTGGGCCGCCTGTTCTTAAGATATTTCTAATATCTTCTATGGCATGAAGATGACCTCTCCCTTGATTATAGCCTTTAGAAAAGCCATATCCTGCCCACATCACGACTAATCTTGGATCAACTTCCAACATATCAATCATGGCATTGCCATTGTACTTGGATCTGAAATCACCTTCTTCGGTTTTTTCCCAAGATTCATGTTGTGTTGGGTAGTTCTTTCCCCAAACATCGTTACGGGGATCGAACTGAGCTATTTCAACCTGAGGTTTTAAAGCAACAGGCTCTTCTGATCTTCTTTCGGTGATGGACGAGGCCAACAAACCAAGAAAGAATACCACCACTATTGTGGCGAAAAATATTATCCAATTTACTATTGGTTTTCTTTGAGTACTCATAATATATTATTTTTTAGTTTTTTTATTTAACCATATTTTTAATCCATTCCGGAATAGGATTTTTAGTTTCCGGTATTAGTGCATCTGGCGCGGCAGAAAGACTATTTAGCCTTCCGTGTGGCACTTCTCTATGACATTCCCAACATTGGCGACCTTTGGTTCTGAAATGATCGAAAGACTTGTTATAGGATAACATCTTGCGGTCGGTAATTAATTCGTTATGACAACGAATACAATTGTTTTGTACCACTTTGGCACCTTCTTCTTTAATCCTAATTACCTGAGGCTCTTGTCGTAATGTAAAAACGGTAGCATGCCTTAAACCATCTTTTGCTTTAAAGAAATAAGTGTTAAAGATGTTGTCTTGAGGAACATGGCAATCGTTACAGCTTGCATTTTCTCTATGCGAACTATGGAACCATGAGGCGTATTCATGATTCATAACATGACAATTGATACAGGTTTTAGGGTCGTTAGATAGATAGGAACCCGCGTTGGAAATGTAAAGCACATATACCGCCAAACCAAAAAGCACACCAGCTACAATGGCCACTGTAAACTGCCATCCGGGAGGAGGTAAAATTGCTTTTAAAATGCTTGACATACTGTTTTATTTAGATTAGTAAACGTTTATTTGCTGGTATAAAAAATTGGCTTGAAGGTAAACATAAGATAGGCCCAAGTTCCACTTTTTGAATAATTACTTGTAGCTGAATAACCTTGGATATACGCAAGGGTTTCTGTTCCAAACATTTGAGAGAGACCGAAATTTATGGCAACGCCCTTTTGTGGAGCATAACTAAGACCTAAGTCGACCTCTAAGCCTAATCCTTTATCCAAATTATCGTAACCGCCACCAGTTAAAGGTTGAGTAACATCGGCAGCAGCAATAAAGTAATGAGGAGTGGCAAAAAACGACCACTTATTCATTTTGTGCTTTAGTGTTGCATAAATATCAATTAAACCCACATTATTTCCGTGATTTCCCACAAAGAAATAATCCATATGACCATTAAATTTATGATTGGTTCCGTAAAGAGGAGTGAAGGATTTTAAATCGTTAGGATTCTCCGTTTTATCTTTTAAACTGGTTCCTGATAGATATTCAAAACCTGCAATCATAGTTGAACTTTCAGCTGCTTTTATCGAACCTTGGAGTGCAAAGTAGAGTGCAGATAATGAAGAGTTGTCGTTTCCAACTTTACCCATTTGATAGTAAAATGCTGTTGCTAGTTTAACAGGTCCTAATGCTGGTGTTAAACGAGCTCCAATAGTTTGACTATACAAAGTTTTAAACTCATCTGTTGCACCCGTAGTCGTTACAGATTCCATTCCATTATTTAAGAATAAGAAACTTAGGCCAGTATCACCTAATTTTGTGTGCAACCATACAAACTGCATCGCTTTGTAATTCTTATTCATAGTATAGACTTCACCCACATAAGAGGCGTAATAGTTTGTACCAAATAAAGCTTCGTTTTTCTGACTGAAAGCCAAACCAAAGTGAAGTTTAAGATTATCCTTCTCGTATTTCAACAATCCTAAATCATGTGCTCTGGCTTGTTGAGCCCAACCCACATTACCGAAGATTCGAGAATCGTCGTAGACTAATTCTTGTCGACCCACTTTAAAAGAGAAACTTTCATTGAAAAAATATTCGCCCCAAGCTTGATGGATACCAAATTGATTATAAGCACCAACATCCAACTGATTTACATTTCCCCAAACACGTATATCCTGCATACTGATGTAGGCTTTAAATGTTGTAGAGCCGTAGAATGCATTGAAGCGTGTCCGCTGTGAAATCGCAAATGCAGAATTTGCATCTTCGAGGGGTAATATCTTATATCCGTTTCTAAATTCTGCGCGGGGACGGATTTCCCCATCAACGTTCACCGTTTGACTGATTGCCCAAGTGGAAAGGATCAGGAAACTCATTGTAAACAAGAACGATTTTAATCTCATAAGCTTAAGTTTTATTTATTGACTTTCTAATTTAGTTTGCTTTAAAACTATTTATGATGCCTATTATTTACTCATAAAATAGACAGATACGTAAATAGGTACATAAATACCTTTATACCGCGAAAATAGCGTTAAAAAAGTAACAGTGTTATATTTTTAACATTTAAAAATGTAATTTATAATTATTCTAAATAAAGAGTGCTTTTGATATAAAAGTTGAGGATTATATCCAGAAAAAGATAGTCTAAAATAAATGAAATTCCTGAGAAAATAATTTTTTCCGAAATATTATATTAAGTCGGTTTATTTATAATATGATTAATTAATATATTTTTCTAATCTTTGTATCATGGAAAAACATGATTTACGCAATGCGAAAAAAGAGAAAAAAGAAGCATTAAGGCTTGTCGCAATAAAACTTTACAAACAAAGGAAGAGTCAAAAAGAGATAGCTATTTTATTAAACATTCATAAGAACACAATTTATCAGTGGGTTAAAAGATACAATCATAATGGGATAAAGGGGTTAAAAGACCAAAAGCAAGGACATGATGAAGGTATAGGACGATTATTGAGTGCTAAGCAAGAAAAAGAGATTCAGAATATAATAATTGACAAAATGCCAGATCAGCTAAAGTTACCATTTGGATTATGGACAAGGAAGGCTATTGTTGAGCTTATAAAACGTCAATACAATATCAAAATAGCAATACGCACAATGGGAACTTACCTTAAACGATGGGGCTTTTCTCCACAAAAACCAAAAAAGAAAGCTTATGAGCAGAATGCTAAAAGTGTTCAAAAATGGTTAATTGAAGAGTATCCAGCTATAGTAAAGAAAGCAAAGGTTGAAAATGCAGAAATACATTGGGGAGATGAAACAGGAATCCGAAACACAAGCCATTATGGGCGGTCATACGCTCAAATAGGTCAAACACCTACAAAAACAACAATGGCAAAACGGATATCCCTTAATATGATTTCTACAGTAACAAATCAAGGAAAGGTAAGGTTTATGACATATAATGGAACTATGAATGCTCAAAGACTTATAATATTTCTAAAGCGATTAATAAAAGGTGCTAATAAAAAAATCTATCTAATATTGGATAATCTAAAAGTGCACCACAGTATGCTTGTTAAACAGTGGGTTGAGAAAAATACAAATAGAATAGAGCTGTTTTATCTTCCATCGTACTCTCCTGAAATAAATCCAGATAAGTATTTGAATAATGATTTAAAAAGTGGGATAGGGCTAAAACAATCACCTAAGAATGAAAAACAGATGAAATCAAATGTAAAATCTCATATGATTTTTTTGCAAAAAAAACGCAAAGAGAGTTACCCGATTCTTTTATCATAAATCAATTAAATATGCGGCAGCTTAAAATCATATTACTAGAAAGCCAGATTAATAATAAAATATTCATGATGGTGTAATAATTCTTTGTTGTAGCCACTAATTAAGAAAAAACAAATTGAGTAGCGATTTTTATACAACATTTATTTTACCCTATGCCGGAATAATCATAAAGATTTGCAGGGCATATACCAGTACCCAAGAAGATTTCGAGGACTATTATCAAGAAGTATCCTTACAAATTTGGAAAAGTAAAGACAACTTCAAGGAACAGTCGGAGTGGTCTACTTGGGTATATAGGATATCTTTAAATGTGAGTTTGACTTTACTCAAGAAAAAGAAAAACAAGGATCAATATTTCGCTTCTGATTATCTGCCGGCAGATGTAATTGAAGACAGTCATGTTTTTGCCGATGAAGATCTTAATCTGCTTTATGATGCTATCAGACAACTGTCTGAAGTAGATAGGGCAGTTATCTTGCTTTATCTTGAAGAAAAGTCCTACCAGGAAATCGCCATCATTATTGGCACCAATTCCAATAATATTGGTGTGCGAATTAAACGAATAAAAGAACGCTTAAAAAAATTATTAGATGGAAAAGTCAATTGAAACAATTTGGAAAGAAGGTTTTTTGCAAAGCGATGCCCTAGTGGCGCCAAAACTAAACGATTTATACAATCAAAAATCGAAAAATATAGTCGATAAATTAGTGAAAATATTTAAAATAAACCTTTGGGGAGTACTTGCTTTAGGCCTTGTATTTTGGCTTATTGCATCTTTTTCGGGAGTCCCTATTATTGGTGCAATCTTTTTTTTACTCTTCGTAATACTTGTAGTATTTGGTAAATTAGAGATGAATAAAATGGGTGAGATAGATAAAAATGTAAGCAGTTACGAATATTTAAAATCGGTGGATAATTGGTTGAAAGCTGTTATAGCTGGATACACTAAAATTTATCGTTTTATATATCCTGCCTTTTTCATTCTGACAATTGTGGGAATTTGGTTTTCGAACTGGGGGCTAATAATCTCGGAAAAGCTTATGGACAAGTATCCAGATTTACAAATGCTTTTTGGAATGCCTGTATATCTTTTAGGGTTTATAGCATTTATAGCTATTTTATTATCAGTATTTACTGGGTCTATATATCGATTGGATATGTATTCGGTTTATGGGCGAGTATTTGGCAAATTAGAAGATATTATAGCGGATATGGAGGAATTGAGGAAAGAGGAGTAGGCTTAAGAAGAAAGAGAGTCCTGATTCATTATAGATAATGAATCAGGGCTCTTTTATTCGAGAAATTTAATTTTCACGTTTATATTTAAAATTTGTATTTAACTTTTCGTCGATTTCGATAAAAATCCGATCAGATTTTTCAATTTGAAACAGATTTGATATACTTCACTTTTATTTGTTCGTAAAGAAAAGTTATAAAAATGGTAATCAGGAATATTGCTCCAAACCAGTATCCAAATGTAGAAAGTTGTTGTGTTTGATAAATGGCAGTTGCAATGTTCCCAATAATGAGCCATTGGATAACATAAAAAACCGTGATATTTTTCCCAAGCCATCGAAGAAAAACAATTAGTGGGAATTTAGCGAATTTTTGCGCTATAAACCAGAGTAATAGAAACCATAATACATCTACTCCCAATGTCCATAGGAAAAACAAAAAAGTGTGGTGGTAATATTCTGGTAGGTTGATTGTTGATTTTATACCATATCCGGAAAAAGAAGCCACCAGAATGAGTATGGATGATAGAATAGCAATTGAAACTATTTTCCTCTTTTGAATAAATTGTCTTATCTGGAGCTCTGTCTTTTGGAATAAAAAACCAATCAATGGATAGCTTAACCATGGAAATAGTGGGAAATAGGACCAAGAATATTCGCCTCCTATAAAAGGCAGGATATAATTTCTATCGGTTACCATCAATAGATTATTTAAATATGCAGTTGACCCACTAATGAAAAGAATGAGAGCCAGAGTAATCCATTGTTGACCTTTTTTAATGTTTTTTAAAACAGAAAGGAGAATGATACTTAATCCTGCCAAATAAAAAATATCAACGCCAAAAATATATTGTAGCGGATCAAGTTGCCAACCTTCAAACTTAATTTTTAAGAGCAAATGAAAATTCAATCCTATGTTTAATAAAAAACCGAGCAAAAAAATAAGCATTCCCCTGAAAATATTCTGTGCCGTGTTTTTTTTGCTTATTGCAACAAAATAACCCATTACCACCATAAAAATGGGCACTGCAATGGGACCGCCGAGTAATAAAAGGGTTTTACCGAATAAGCTTTCCCTACCAGGATAATCGATAAATGTTTCCAGAATATGAACAGGAATAATAAGGAATACGGCAAATCCTTTTAGTAAATCGGGCAAGGGGTTTCGTTGCATAATTTAAGTTATTGAACAATAATCTTCTTCGATTCTGAGCGAAGGCTTTCGTATTCAATAAAATAGAAGTAAACTCCTTTTGAAAGGTTATCGACATTGAGTGCCAGAAAATTAGAATGCCCATCAACTAAAAAGTTCCTAACCTCTCTTCCATTCGAATCAATAAGATATAAGCTGGCATTTTTTACGTCAGCCGGAAGTTTATATTCAACCCTAACGGATTTATTGGTGGGATTTGGATAAGCATTTAAAGAAAGGTTTGGTTTGTTATCGGAGAAATCAATTGCTGAAACTAAAGAGCCAGGTAGACTGTAAATATTGGTCCAAACACTTTCAGGGAAAACAGAATAATCTAAACAATATGCAAACAATTTAAACTCATTCACATCTGTTTGATTGACATAAATATATTGAGCATTATCAATTGATAGAATTGTAGTGCCGCTTTCGTTAGTTATTCGAGAACCATAGATGTAATAATATGAAGTTGTAGTTTCTATATATTTGTAATAAGTGTAGGCTAATTCAATTTTAGAGTCTGTATTAAACAGGTTTTCCGAAATATACTTGATATCAGAAAGGTAATATCCGTTTGGAACATCGCAATTTATCGTTTTAAATATGGAATGATCCATGTTGTATATCCTGCACTGGCTATTCGGAACATCCATCAGATAATATTTATAGCCAAGCGTTTCGAGCTTCACCACCGAAGCAGAATAGTCGTAGGTTTTTTGGAGCGTAATTTGACCATAAAGAACAGTTACTAAAAAAATAAACCAACCTGATAAAATAATCCGTTTCATAGCTTTTTTTATTTGATTAAATTAAGACCTTCGTTTGCTGACTTATCGCCGGGATTGTATAGGTTCACTTTATTGAAAAGCACCTTTGCCTGATTATTGTTTCCCAAGAAATAAGATGTCCAGCCTAACATTAATAAACCATCATAGCCAAAGGGGTATAAATCTACTACTTTATTGAAAAGAGCATAGGCTTTGTTATAATCCTTACGACCATAGTATACTAGCCCAAGACGGTACAATGCTACGGAATTGTTTGGACTGAGTTCCAAAATATTGTTATATGTTTTAATGACCTTATCCCATTTTCCTAAGGCCGACAAAGGAAGAATTAAACCAAAGCGAGCCTCTTCTGAATAGGGTTTTAGCTTCAGCGAATTGCTATAAAATATAATGGCTTCATCAAATAAACCGGCATTGTAGTTGAGCCAACCCAGTCGTAAGTTTAATTCGTAAGATGATTCGTCGTATACTTTTTTTAAGGCATCCATTGCAGGTGAGAAATCACCGTTTTTCTCGGCAACATAGCTTTTTGTAAAAGCAGATTCCAAGGCGGCTTGATTGCTTTGTGAGAAACTGATATTTGCCATGAGTATTAGAGCAATGATACCGATAAATTTTCTTATAAATTCCATGTTATTCCAATTGTTAATGTTTGTTTTGTATAATTGTATTCTAGAGTGTTAGAAATTTCCGTATTAACATAAACCCGATAATCTTCGTTGATATTTTGATTTAAATAACGCATAAAAAGAATATGATTCTTTCCAATGGGAAAAAACAGACTTGCCGTTAATTTATGATCCGATTTGCCCAGAAAATTATTGACGATATAGCCGTTTGCTCCTATAAAATTGTTCATATTTCCAAACAAATATTCTCCGGTGAGATGAATGGATCCTAACTGTGCCTCTCCTGAAAAACTAAAAGCAGTCCATCCTGCGGTTTGATCATCGGTACCGGATTTAAAATAAACTTTGGGTGTAAAATAAAACTTGGTGTTGGAGAGTGGATACAGTGTTAGCCATGACGATAGTTGAATAAATCGAGATGAATTTACCGAAGCGGCATCGATTTCAAAACCGGGAGAAAAATTCCCAAAATCAGACCAAACAGAAGTGGCGAAAACAATGTTGCTATAATTGGATTTTGTTAGGCTATACGATTTTGTTGTTTCACTTGGTTTCCAGCCTGTATACACTTCATTATTTCCAAAAATAATATTCAAGGCAGAGGAAACATTTAATTTCTTCCCTAAACTTAATACCGGATTGATATAGTATTGGTATTGATGCACTTTTGTTGGGTAATTGCTGTGGTCACCTTCCCAATCGACAAGAGTTTCTCTATTCACACTGATGTAAGTCAGATTATGATTTAAGACCACTTTAGGCGATAGCCGATGACTGAGTGTAAAAGAATGAAAGTTGTAGTTTTTCAAGAAATAACCTTCTCCGTAATCACTGCCTAAATTGATTTCATCTTTGAATTGACGGTTCTTTAATTCTTCGAAGTCAGGATTAAAACTAAAACCGGTTTCATAGGATACACGTAGAACACCCGAGGCTGAATAATTTAGTTTCTTTTGCATTGCTCTCGGAAAAAGAGCGGCATATTTTGAAGCTTCAGTATAGCGTGCGCTAAAAAATAAACTATAATAAAGGTATTCTTGCAACCAATCGAAAGACTGATCTGCTTCATAAGCTTTTAAAAACCATTTATCCGCTTGGCGGTATTTCTCAAGATTATAAAGTGCAATTCCGGTACGGGCTTGTAAATAGAAGAAATCGACTCCTTGTTTTCGTGCTTTCGATGAAAACCGGATTAATTCTTTCCAATTTTTGGCTTGATAAAGCGCATAGGATTTTGTTTCTATCTGGGTGTAATTCAGTTTGTTTTGAGCAAACACACCAGATGCAAAAATCAGTATTAAATTGAGAATTAGATAGCGTTTCCACATAACAGTTGTATTTTGATGTCTTTATGGATTATTTCGATTTCAAAAGAGCCTTCTTGCCCAATATTGAGGCTGAAATTGTATTTCGAACTTTCTTTTCCTGCAATTTTCTTCTTGAGAACCGAATGCATTTTTATATCATCAGCCGAGAGTATATCGCCGGTATTTTTTATTTCTAAATGATAGTCTACTTTTAAGAAAAGATAAAGAGGCGCAATAAAATCCTGAAGTAGTTTTATGGGGCCTTTAAAGAGTAAATTGGCAGGAATCTGATCCTGAATTGTACTTTGAGGAAGAAATCCAAGAGGGATTTTGAATAAGGCTAGGAAAAACCAATACAGTGGACTTTCTTTCTTACCGGTAAAATTTGTAAAATAGTGTAGTTTCCCGTCGTTATAAAGATAGGCTAGCGATTTATCCTCTTTACTGGAGATGTAAGTCGTATTGTAAACGTCGGTATTGACTTCCCAATGAAAATCACTTTTATGCAGGATTTCTTTTTTTTCTATAGATTCAATTCTGATGTTACCGCTAATCCTTTGGCCGGGAATAAAATGCAATGCCTTGGCCAATAAATCGTTTATCGTTGGATTGACAAGATGTTGATTATTTTCTGGAAACGAAAAGGTTTTGAGAGCGATTTTGTCTGTTTTCAAAAGGTAATTTCCGATTGGATATTCCAAAGTTGGAGAACCAATAAAAGGTGTGCTTTGGAATTGAAAATGTAAATGAGGGTAGGGCGAACGTCCAGAGTTTCCGCATTTTCCCAGAGATTGACCTTGTTTTACATAATCTCCTTGTTTTACTTCAATGGAATGGTATTTTAAATGACTCAATTGTGTGTAAATATTGGAAAAATGTTCGATAATTACCGTATTTCCCCAATTATTTTTGGTGTTTATATCTCCAATAGTATTGTCGGGAATGGAATCAATGACTTCGATTACTTTTCCTTCGTAAGGTGCCACTATCGCTTTTCCAAAACAAAAATAATCTTTGGGATAATCTCCCTGGCCTTTATATTGTTTATCGTTTTTATCGGTGATAATAAAATCCCAGGCATGTCGCCATGCTCCTTGATGGGTTATTTTACCATCTTGTGCCTGACTTACTTTCCACTCGCCATAAAAAGGTAGTGAAGCTGAAACAGGAAAGTTGACAGGAAAACGCTTTAAATTACCTGATTGCAGATAAAGATTTTTTTCCGGGTTTCCCAATTGTACTGGTGTTTCAATAAGTTTATTTGGTCTCTTTTCTCTTAATTTTAAAGCGTAAAGAAAGCTTAATACCACGATGTTAAAAGGAAGCGAATAGGGAGAAATATTCAATAAAAGAAAGACTTGTTGTGTACTTATGGTAATTAAAACCACAGTGGGTAAAAGCAGAATAATCCACAAATAGCTCACTTTTCCCGGGATTAAATAATAACCTCCTAAAGCAATAGCTGTTAAGATATAATTGAATCCTATAAAGGTGTAACTGAGGGAGTCGAAGCCAATGCCAACAAGTGCATAAAACAAATAAGCTACCGTAAAACCCAAAAAGGAAAGTACAAAGGTTATTCTGGAGTAGATGAGTAATCCGAGTGAAATGATTATTCCAGCCAAGAGTCCTTTCTGAAAGAAGATAGCCCCCAGCGAATAAAAATAAGTACGAAGAAAAGATGAACTGATAAATGAATCGAGCCAATTGTATAGGTTTATGAGATTATTTCCACCTAAGGCATAAAGCTCATTATAAGTATAGATACCTCTTTCGCTGATGTTTAATGCGGTTAATTGGCTGCCCGCCAGACTCACTATCCAAATACTCAATAAGAAAGGAACACTTAAAAAGGGTAAACCATATTTCCCTAAGACACCCTGAAAAACAATGGTCAGGAAAAAAGTACTTACCGCTGCAATCGCAATGAGTACGTATAATTCTATAGAGGGTTGATAAATCAATCCAATTCCTAAGCCTACCAAAAGACTGTTAAATCCATACAGTCCCGATTTTAAAAGATAGGAATTATAGCCTAAATAATAAGCCAGAAGATTGGCAATAATAACAGCAATTAAACCTCCAATACCCGCTCCAAAATCAAAGAAACTAATAATGACTAACAAGATAGCCAAGACTTTATCTTTGGAAAAAAAGACTTGAGAATAGCTGTTTATTATTGAAGAGATAACATCGTGAATCTTTATTTTTAAATTTTCCCCCATATTGTTTTACTATAGCTTTGGATTAAATTCTAATGATTTAAAAGTTTCCAGATTCTCACGCTTGCGAATGATGTGCGTTTTCCCTTCTAAATCGATTAAAACAACATTGGGTCTGTAATTTATAAACTGCATCCATTGACTTACATTATAAGCTCCAACACGCTCAATAACAAGTTGATCACCAACTTTGATTTGTGGGAATACAATGGTGTCACGAATGACGTCTATATTCATGCACAATGGACCATAAATGGTAGTTTCTTCCGTGAAACTAGAAGTTTCTTTAGAAGGGAAAATACCTAAATTATACCAAAAGGATGTGAATAATAAATTTACTCCGGCATCGATTACCAAAGAGTTCTTTCCATTATTCAAACGTTTATTGGCTAAAGTTGTAGTTAACAAATAACCGGCATCGTCTATCATTGCTCTTCCTGTTTCAAGGAAAAGAAGAGGTAGGTTTTCGTGTGGAATCTCCGAAGAGATTAAGGCATTGGTGATGGCTTCTGCATAATCATCGAAGGAGGGACAAGTTTCTGTGCCGGGCATATAAGCCCCTTTGAGTGTGTTCTTAGAAGCAAATCCTCCTCCTAAATCAATATATTTTAACCAATAATCGAACTTTCGATGAATGGCAACATAGAGATTTGCAAGTTTTGATGCGGCTATAGCATAGGCAGAGCCAACCATAATATAAGTGCCAATATGCGTATGTAAGCCTATGAGTTCCAGGTTGTCGGCAAGCATAATTCGATTGATTGCATTCCATGCTTCGCCATTTTCATAATTGAATCCAAAACGATCCCAGATGGGATAAATACCGGCATCCAGATTGATACGGATAGAGACTCTGGCTTTTTTATTTAATTTACGTGCAGTCTCAATTAGAAGATAGAGCTCATCAAAATGGTCGATATGGATACTGGCATTGTTTTCGATGGCTAAGGTAAGATCGGCTTCAGATTTTTCGGGTCCGTTGAATAAGATTTGAGAGCCGTTTACACCTAGAGATAAAGCTTTGTTAAACTCGAAACCCGAAACAACTTCGGCCCATGAACCTTCTTCATGAAAAATACTACAAATGGCATCTAGGTAATTGGTTTTATACGACCAAGCAAATTGTACTTTGGGATAGCGTGTTTCAAAAGCTCTTTTGGCTTCCGAATAGGTTTCCCGAATGGTTTTTTCGGAGAATACAAAAACGGGTGATCCAAATTTCTCCATCAAATCGGAAATGGCCAGACCATCTATCTCTGAAATAATTTTTTGTTTAACAGGTAATCCGAATTTGCTTGGCATTCCAGCGTTGATCTTACTTATGACCGGCTTTTCATATATTAATTTTTCCATAACTTTAAATTTCTCTATTCATTGATATTTTTTCAAATTTTTCTAGGTCGACGATCATATCGTAGGAATAACGAACAAACATTTTACCCGATTCATAATCTTCCATAGGAGCAACTTCTTGTTCTAAAGCCAGTTTTACCAGGGCTTCAGGGATGTTTTGCCCGGCGCCTACAGCCAAATAAACCCAGGCCGGAATACGGGGATTAATCTCAATTAGATAGTATTCGTTTTGCATAGTTTTTATCATTTCTAATTCCATGCCCCCTTTCCATTTTGTTTTCCGTATAAGCTGTCGTGTGAGGTTCAGCATTTTTTCGTCTGACAGCGTTATTCCACCCCAAGCTTTTCCTTTATCCGTTATGTATTGTTTTCTCATGGGAACAGCGGCAATCGTATTTCCTTGGCCATCGCCAAGGGCTACAACATTCACTTCTGTACCTTTAATAAATTCTTGAGCAATTACTGGCAGACCCCATTTGGATGATATTTTATTGAAGGCTTGTTTTACTTGTTCTGGATTGTAGGCCAAATAAGCATCGTAAAATTTACCCTTTACCATGACGGGATAATCAAATTTCTCTTTAATTTCCGAAATTTGATTCATGCTCCCCATATTTATGCTCCCCGGAACTTTTATGCCGTACTTCTTCCCATAATCGGGGAGTCTGTCTTTATCTCTTTCCTGAAATTGTTTGAGTGTGGGAAGGAAAGTATGGATGCCTTTTTCGAGCAATCGTTTTTCATTTTTCATAAATGAAAATAATTCAGCATCAAAATTGGGAATTAAGACATCAATTTTTTCTCTTTGATGGATATCTTCAATTCGCTCAAGTAATTCTTCAGAACCAGTAGAAGGATATGGGATTTGAAAGATTTTATCGCATAAATCTTCCATATAAATACCGGGCTCAAGATTTTCGTAGACAAGCCCAATAATTATGGGTTCAAAAGCGGAAGATTCTTTGAGTGATCGAATAACAGGAACTCCTGGACCTGGGTTATCTGTATTATTAAGGCCAGTTACTGCGATAGTAATTTTCATTTTTTGCATAGCTCAAAAATTTTATTTGAATTCAAGAGGATTGTCTTGCAGTATAATTTGATGATGTTTTAATAGAGCACAAAACTCATAAAAATCTTTCTCGAATGTGAGATCGCTGATATCATATTCATCAAGAACCTTTTCTTTAATTTGTTCAAATTCTTTTTTTTCGGCAATTAATTTTATGATATTTAAGCCAAATGGATTCAGGTTAAAAGAATCTCCAGTGCGCGAATTGAAAACAAATCCGTTATCACTTATTTTTATTTCTTCTGTAATAATCATGCTATTTTTTTGTTTGATACAAAATTATAGCAGAAGGTTTAATTAGCTATTACATAATTTTGTAATTCTTATACAAAAAACGGTAGGAATAGAAGGAATGACTTTGATTAATAATCTGAGTTCGGTATAAGGGATGCCTTACAGAAAGCATGATAAAGGATGAGATTTTGAATAATAAAGCTGATTAATAATGGATTATTTCCGATGCTTTTTATTCAAAATATTGCCTGCTAGATGCTTTTCCATAGGGCTTTAACGAACTCAGGTTAATAGATCTGATTGATAGGTTTTTTATATACTGCGGGATTCTTTTTATAATCGGAAAGTGATACGCCAACCAGCTGCTTAAATTGATTAGAAAGATGATGTGGGCTGCTATAATCCATCATCCAAGCAATCTCACTGAGTGTATACTTATCATCTAAAGCTAATTCCTTTACCCTTTCTATCTTCTGTAAAAGGATGAATTTTTCAAGGGTGATGGGTTCATATTTGGAAAACAATTTAGATAAAGTTTGATAGCTTTTTCCCATTTTCTCAACCAAATATTCAGATTTTCTAACCACGGAATTCACATTGTTCATATAATGGATAAGCTCGATGACAGTCTGCTTTATTTCTTCAACAACAGCTTGGTTTTTGTCGGTAATCAATTCTAGACCAATCTTTTCAACCGCCTCTACGATTTGTTTTCGCGTGGTGATCTTTGGGTCGTAGGCAATTTGGGCTTCGCCTAATTTGATACTTAAAACTTCAATACCCAATTGAATGAGGCTATTCTTGAGCATTTGGATACAACAACTACATAACATATTCTTGAGTAGAATATGTTCACTTTTGAGATTAGTTGTCTTTTGTTGTCCTTTATTCATGAGTAGTATTAAGCTTTATAAAAAGCCCTATAAAAGTAAACAAATAATGCTTGTGCAGAAATGAAAATGAAAGGAATTTATTTCGAGATTTGTTCTTGCGACTTCTTAAAATCTTTCCAATATTCTTTAACAGAATTTTTCATCTCTTTCCGCAGCATCAATATTCCAAAGAGGTTAGGTAAAGTCATCATAGCAATAGCAATTCCTGAAAAAGTCCAAATGATGGTGGTGTCCGTAAAGCTGGCTACAAAAAAGCCTAAAACATAAATTGCCCTATAGGTCACAACCCATTTTGAGCCAAATAAATAGGTGACGGCTCTATCACCATAATAGGACCAGGCAATAGCTGTTGAGAATGCAAACAATAGTAATCCAATGGTGACGATATACTCTCCGTAATCTCCAAAATAGCCTCTTCGAAAAGCGACGATAGTTAGTGGTGCGGAGTTCAATAGTGATTTTCCACTAAAGACTAAATCTGTATTTTGAACATCTCCATCTTTAACCAAAACCTTTCCATTATAGGCTTCTCCATTATCGAAAACTTCCACATTTTCGGCTATTGAGCGTGAATGAAATATGCTTAAATCATTTTGAATTTTGCCATCTACAACATTTAGATCACCTGAAAAAACCTTAACATCTGTATCTTGACCTAAAATATAGGTTTTAAGTGCTTTTTTATCAGCAGCATTATTTTCATCGTATGATTGGTTAAGGACTTTCATTTCGGCATACTGGAAATTTGTTTGATGTTTCTCATTCCAAACACCTGAAGAGACCAATGCAAGGCCGGTTAAAGTACAAATAACTACAGTATCAATAAAAGGTTCTAAAATAGAAACCATACCTTCCGAAACAGGTTCGTGGGCTTTCGCTGCAGCGTGAGCAATAGGAGCAGAGCCTTGTCCGGCTTCGTTCGAAAACAATCCGCGATTCACACCACGATTAAATGCAAAAGCAAAAGAAGCACCAAGAAATCCACCTGTTGCGGCAGTGCCATTAATTACATCGCCAAAGATGAGTCCGAGCGAAGGAATTATATTTTCCCAATTGAATAGAATAACAGATAAAACGCCGACAATATAAATCAAAGCCATACCGGGAACCAGTTTGTCAGTCACTTTTACGATTCGTTTTATTCCTCCTATAATTACTGTTCCTAATAGAATGGATAAAACCAGACCTGTAATCCAAGGGCTAATTCCAAAACTTGAAAAAACTGAATTGGAAATACTATTGATTTGAGGCATATTTCCTGTTCCAAAAGAGGAAACAATTGTACCAAAGGCAAATATGGCTGCTAACCATTTCATATTCAATCGATTTTTCATATAATACATTGGGCCTCCACTTACTGTTCCATCGGCTGCAATTTCACGATATTTATGCGACAAGGTTACTTCAACAAATTTTGTTGTCATACCCAAAAAGGCGGTCACTATCATCCAAAATAAGGCTGCTGGTCCTCCAAGGTGAATAGCCAATGCCACTCCGGCAATATTACCTGTTCCAACAGTTCCTGAAAGCGCGGTTGCTAAGGCTTGAAAATGTGTTGCATCTCCTTTGTCGGTGTCCTTATCGTATTTTCCTTTTACTATGCGAATGGCATGATTGAAATAACGAATTTGAGGGAATTTTAGATAGATAGAAAAGAAGAGTCCGGTTCCTAAAAGTGCGAATACAAACCAGGTTGATCCTCCAATATACGAGTCGATATTAGCTAAAAAGGAGTTTAATTCTTGCATGTTTGTGTTTTTTTTTGCGAATATAAAAAATAGTTGCACCACAGAGACAATAAGTCACGAAGTTTGTATTTAATTTTAGGATTAAAAGCTCTGTTTTTTCTTTGTGTCTCTGTGCCTTCGTGGTAAAATTTATTGTTTTCAATCTCTAGCTCTACTAAATCACAAAGTAACACGAAGTTCGGCAAAGTAACACTAAGGAAATGGTTCATTTTTAATAACCCAATTCTTTCAAAGTTTTCAATGCGCTAATGTCCTGTAGATTTTTCTTTAATCCCTGATTTGTATAAAATTGAATGGTTAATTCGGATCGATTGGTAAACATAGCATCCGTACGTTTTGAATACAATTCCGTTTGTTCTTTGGTATCAAAGGAATAGGCATGTACTTTTAATCCACTTTGGTGAATCAAATCTGCTTGCCATTCTTCTAATAAGTCGGAATAATTATTAGGTTCTCCAGCAATGGAAGGTCCAATATAATGTGCCTTATTTTGGATAGCAAAATTGATATTCTCTAGATAAGTGTTGGAGTCAGCCTTTTGTAGATTATCATCGCCTAACCATAGTAAAAAACAAACAGGGACTTTTCCATTAAATAAAGAATTCAAGTTTTCTAAACTTTTGGGAGAGAATGTTTGCAACACAATTTTTCCATTGGTATTTCCTGTATTTACAAGGTCATTTTTATAATAAGGTTCATTAGCTTTTGCTAGTTTTTCAGCTACATTCCAGCCACTTATTTTTAGCATAGAATATAAATCCATTTCCACTCCCGGATAAAGTTCAGGCTCTTTTGTTTCTATATAAATACCGGGTCGGTGGCCATTATCGTTTTCATCTTTGACATAGAAGAACTGATATTGAGACTCCCCATTTATAACGAAAAGATTAAATAAACGATCTCCTTTATCATTTCTGGCAATGCGCCAGCCTTTGGCAATCATGAGCACATCTTCGAGCGTGGAGATATACTGTTTGCCTCCAATAAAGCAATCATCAGCATAATGTGGAATACCCTGATTGATATCTAGTTCGCCTGAAATATTTCGACTGCTAAATGAATATGCTTTTTGATTGACTCTGGTAACTAAAGCTTCCTTTGAATAATTTTTTCTTTTTCTATCGGGATTTGCAGTATTGAACCAGCTTCCGGCATCTAATTTCATCAACTGTTCATAGGTGTAATTTCCTGCTTTGAAAACACTATCCTTAGTAAAAATAGTTTCGCAATCGGTTGTGCGATTTAAATTGTTATCGTGCAAAGCCAATAATACGCCGTCTTTACTTCTTTGAATATCTACTTCTAAATAATCGACACCGATATTTCTAGCCCAACGGTAAGCGGCTTCTGTTTCTTCCGGAGCCCAAAAAGTTGTTCCACGATGCGCAATTACCGCATTCTCAACTACATAATCGCGCACTCTTTTGCTGTTATCATCTAATTGTAAGCTTTGCATAGTATTGCTTTTATTTTGACATCCGAAAATAATAATTACGAAACTGAAAATTAAATGATTAAATATTTTCTCCATTGCTGCTTGTTTTTTTACTGCGCCACGTGAGTGTTAAAAGTAAAATTGAAATGATGGATGCTCCAATCAGAATTTTAAATCCTGCATTCCAACTATAATGTTGGACAATATAGCCCATAGCAATATTGGCAAAGAGCGCTCCTCCCATATAGCCAAACAAGCCGGTCAATCCTGCGGCGGTTCCTGCGGCTTTTTTTGGAACAAGATCGAGAGCATGAACACCGATAAGCATTACCGGACCATAAATTAAAAATCCTAAGGCAATTAAAGAGATATTAATAACCAATAAACTTTCAGATTTCCAATAGAATACAATCGCGAGCGTGACAAAAATCATATAAAGAATGCTTGTGGGAGCTCTTCTTCCACCAAATACTTTATCGCTAATCCATCCGGCTAAAAGTGTTCCCGGTATTCCTGCGTATTCGTATAAAAAGTAAGCCCAGCCCGATTCGCTTAAATCAAAATGCCGAACTTCTTTTAAATAAGTTGGTGCCCAATCTAAAACACCATATCGGATTAAATAGATAAACGCATTCGCAAAAGCGATATACCATAAAAACTTATTTTTAAACACATATTTAAAAAAGATATCTCTTCCGCTAAGTTCTTTTTCGAAAGTATTTTCGTTGTATTCTTCAGGATAATCATTTCTCCATTTTTCGATGGGAGGTAAACCACAAGATTGAGGTGTGTCCCTCATTAGAAAATAAACCAAAACGGCAATTACTAAAGCAACTAGAGCCGGAAAATACAAGGCGCTGTGCCAATCGTTAAATATGGCTAAACCAAGAATTGCAAGAGGACCAATCAATCCACCACCCACATTATGAGCTACATTCCAGATAGACATTTTTGTTCCCCGTTCATTGATAGAATACCAATGAACCATCGTTCTTCCGCATGCAGGCCAGCCCATTCCTTGAAACCAGCCGTTGATAAACAGAACAATAAACATAATGGTAACCGAAGAAGTAAATAGTGGAATAAAACCCATCAGCATCATTGTGGAAGCGGTTAGCACCAAACCTAAGGTTAAAAAAATTTTAGAGTTGGATCGGTCGGAGACATTCCCCATTAAAAATTTACTCAATCCATAGGCGATGGAAATGGCACTTAAAACCCAACCCAATTCCGATTTTGTATAGCCTTCTTCTAACAGGTTGGGCATTATCAGAGAGAAATTTTTTCGAACGAGATAATAAGAAGCGTAGCCAATAAAAATCCCCATAAATACCTGAAAACGTAATTTTTTATACGTTGGATCTATTTGATTTTCAGGAAGTAATTCTTGCGCAGATTTAGGTTTTAGAAATTCCAGCATGATTTTGATGTTTCACTTTTCAGGTGAAGATACATAAATTTTGAAATAGTCAATTTCGCTAAGCTTTTTTTTATCTTGGAGAGGTTAAATTATAAGCTTCTTGTAATACTCTTCTGGTTCGATTGCCGATAATATTAAAATCTTTTAAATTCTCTGCCGTGAGTGAACGACACAAAACAATTCCTTTGTCTAAGAGCAATTGTTTTTCACGCTTACTTATAGATTGCAGAACAGTTATTGGATGTAATCCCGAAATATCAATACGTTCTCGCAAGCTGCCTTGAGATGGATAATCCCAGGAAACGAGATGTAACCCGGCACATTTAGCATATTGTACAGCATCCTCTGTAAAACGTGTATTGGTAACTACCCATCCCTGGTAATTTTGTATTGTTTGAGCATCGGTTTTTTTCCAGGCTGTTAATACATCGTTATAACGTGAGTGAATATACAAAGCCACTTTTACATCCGATTTTGTATGTGTGGCACTATGAAATTTACACTCTATCATTATCTTTTGATTGTCTTTTTGTGCAATTACATCTACTTCGTGGGATACGCAATGGCCTTCTACAATCGTCCCCACTTCTGTTTCGTATCCTTGATAATTTAACAATTCAGCAACAAATTTTTCAAAGGGAAAACCGGTGGGACCCAATTCCATAATGGCATTTTTTAGGCGATAACGACCGGCTACTTCCAGTGATTTTTTCTTGAGCAAAGAATAAGCTAACTGAAACAGTTTTCGAGTGCTAATGCCATCGTAGACATGCTCTGATAATTGCGCGATTACATCGTTTATATCTTCTTGATTTGCTCCCGAACGCTCGAAAGATTTTCTTAATTTTTCGGTATCGAATCGGATAATTTCCCCTGATTTTTTGGTGATATTAAAGTTGTTGTTTTGCATTGTTTTCTTGTTTGATTAGTTGTAATCATTAGTGTCTGATAAAAATTATACTATTTGGGCTTTAGCCCAAAATGTAATTGCTTGAAACTCATTATCCCATTCTTTTCCAAAGTGTTTTTGCCAATTCCCGGGATTCTTTCATTATCGAATCTTCATCAATATTCACCATTATATTCTCTTTCATAACAAATTTTCCATTTACGATTAGACTATCGATTTGCCTATTTTCAAAAGCATAAAAGAAATGACCAAGAAAATTGGATGCTATTAATGGAGTAGGAGTATTGTAATCGAAAATAGTCAGATTATTTTCTCCGTCGCCACTAAAATTATTTGATGCCAAATAGTTATGTGCCATTCTTAAACGATTATAAGCTAGTGGACTATCTATGTTATCTCTTCCCAGCCCGGCAAAAAATGCCCATTGTGCAGAGCGGATCATATTGCTGTGCATGCCATCCGTTCCTAACATACTTTTTGTTTGGAGTAAGTCGGAATTAAAATATCCTACCTGATTGTTTAAATTGCTTTCAGGATTTTGCACGACCCAGGCTTTGGAATCGGCAATACGTTTTCTTTCGTTTTCATCGATATGGATGCAATGCACCAATATCGTTTTATCAAAATCGAGCAGTCCAAAATCGGCCAAGCGATTAATTACACGTTTTCCATGTTTTTCCAGATTATAGTGCTGATCATAAGCATCTTCTGCAACATGAATATGAATACCACTCCTGTATTTTTCTGCCAGTTTTTGTGCCTTTGCTAAGCTATCATCAGACAAAGTGAAAGCAGCATGTAAACCCACTAATCCTTGATGTTGCTGAAGGTAATCTTCGGTTTCGGCTAATCCTTCATCGCGTATCTTTTCGCCATCTCTATCGGAAATCTCATAACAAAGCAAATGGTTTAAGCCGACTTGTTCAAATTGCTTTGCCATTGTATTTAATGATCCACTCAATGAATAGGGCGAAGCGTGGTGGTCGATTACAAAACTTACTCCATTTCTGGCACTGTTGATAGCTGTTGTCGCAGCCGAGATCTCAACCATTTCTTTCGTTAAAGCTTTGTCTAATTTCCACCAAACTTTTTGTAATATTTCAAGAAAATTTTGAGGCGATATTTTTGGTTGTGGCATTCCCGTGACTAAAGCAGAATAAGCGTGATGATGAGCATTCACAAAGGATTTTATAGCAAATTTTCCTTTGGACGGAATGCGTTGACAATCCTTTGGTAATCGAAAATTTTCAGCATTATTAATAAACCGAATCGATTTATTAGCGCCTTCTTCAATCAAAAGATTTCCTTCCCTTAGCTTAAAAGTCTGAAAGTCGATATATTGAATATTTTCCAGTAAGATCATAATTGTATATTTTGGAGCCCATAAATATACCCAATAAATTGTTTTGCCCGCTTAAAACTAATATTTTTGCATTAATTTATAAAAAAAGTAGCTGTATGAAAGCTTTAGTAAGTATTATTATGGGAAGCACCTCCGATTTTAGTGTAATGGAAAAAGCTGCTCAATTTTTTGATGAAATGGAAATTCCCTTCGAAATCAATGCTTTGTCGGCTCACCGTACTCCTGATGAGGTGGAGAAATTTGCTAAAAGTGCAAAAGATCGAGGAATTAAAGTGATTATCGCAGGAGCAGGAATGGCGGCTCATTTACCTGGTGTAATTGCGGCTATGACTCCAATCCCTGTTATTGGTGTTCCAATTAATGCTACTTTAGATGGAATGGATGCCCTTTTGGCAATAGTTCAAATGCCTCCCGGTATTCCTGTAGCGACTGTTGGGATTAATGGTGCTTTAAATGCGGGTGTTTTGGCTGCGCAGATGTTGGCTCTTGGAAATGATAAAATGATGGCTAAAACTATTATCTATAAAGAAGGCTTGAAGCAGAAAATTGTAAAAGCCAATCAGGATTTGTCTGAGATTTCTTTTAAGTTTCGGGTTAAGAGTTAAGTGGTTAAATGGTTGAGTAACTCACCTACTTACCCTACTTAACTACTAAACTATTTTCTATCTAAAACTTAAGCGCCAATTTAAGATTTACTCTTCTTGGAGTAAGGTAATTAGGAACTAAATAAACATAATTCGAATTGTCTTTCACCCAAAGATAAGACACTACATTTTTAATGTCAAGCATATTTAGGATTTCCAAAGTAATATTCACATTGGTAAATTGCTTCGCTATTTTATTGTTTATCCTTTTACTATTTGGTCCAATTAATTCGTAGGCAAAGCCGATATCAACTCTGCGGTAGGGTGGAGTGCGTGTAATGACAGTTTGAAAATCTCTGCCCGGATAATAAACGGGCAAGCCTGTCCCAAACGATAAATTCATATTCAATTTAAAGGTGGGTAGCATGGGCATATAATCCTGAAAAAAGAGAGAAATGGCCACGCGCTGATCGGTAGGTCTGGGAATCCAAACATTCTCAACAGGTGTTTCAGTGCTATTGAAATAGGAGCTATAGAAATTATTGCGCAACATTTCATTGGTTTGCATAATAGAGACGCTTAACCAGGATTCTAATCCTTCTACAAACTCGCCATTTATTTTCATATCAATCCCAGTAGCAAATCCTTTCGAACTGTTTTCTCCGCTGTAAATCAAGCGAACATTATCTACTATAAAAGGAATAAGATGATCGAAATGTTTAAAGTATAATTCGGTCACCATTTTAAAAGGTCTCCCCCAAGCATCGAAATTATAATCGCTCCCCAGCACAAAATGCAAGGAGGATTGCGCTTGAATTCCGGAATTTAAACTCCCATCCGGCCGACGTAGTTCACGATAAAAAGGTGATTGATAATAAAATCCGCTTGAAAAACGAAGCAGAATATCTTTTTGCCAATCGGGTTTAATAGCAATAGCCACACGCGGACTGATTAGAAGTTGTTTGTTAAAATCCCAATAATTAAAACGTGTACCAGCGGTTATAAAGAGTTGATTTTCGCCGGAGTTAATTTCCCACGAATTTTGGATAAAAGCACTCCATCGATTGGAATTTAAGGTGTTGTTGGCAAATAAAGTATCGTTGAGGATAAATGGGAAAAAGGTTTGTGCCAAAGGATCAACATAACCTAAAGAATCGTGTGGATAGGGTTTAGAATATCCGGCAGAATCAATCATCACCCATTGACTCAAATGGTCTTCGATTAATTCGTGCTGAAGTTTTATTCCCCATTGCAATAAACCCGATTTATGTTCGAAAATTCCCTGGTGTTCTATATTCCACACTTTGGCATTGAGTTGGTTTCGGGCATGGTTCAGATAAGTTCCTACACCTTGCGTTTCAATTACTTCGCCAAAATCTTCTTGTCCTAAATCGGTTTCAAGCTGTCCTATCCAATATTGCCCTTGAATATCATAGTTCTCTTCCTCTACTGATTGAAAGGCGCTGGCAATCAATTTTAAGCTTAAGTTTTTGCTGGGAGAATAGGTGGATGTAAATGCTCCAAAAGTGGTATTGAACCGATCCGCTTCCTGTCCATCGAAATAAATTTTTAATTGATAAGCCTCTTTTATATGGCCGAAAGCAGTTTCTCTATTTTGCGGAATTAGTTTGTAATTGTTCCGGCTATAATTGCCTAAGAATGAAAACTTCCATTTCTCATTTGCTTGAAATCCAATCAGTGTTTGAATATCGTTAAAAGAAGGCTGATATTCACCTTTGGTATCTAAGCTGCTCAATAGATATTGATTCGTTTTTTGACGGAAACCGATTAAATAAGTCAGCTTATTATTAAAAAAAGCATCTTCTAAATGAAGAGAAGCGTCGAGTAAACTGAGTTTTACAGAACCTTTTAATTGTGTAGGACGACGGTATTTGATATCGAGAACAGAAGCCATTTTATCGCCGTATTTGGCTTCAAAACCACCAGCCGAAAATAGGATGGAGGACACCAAATCGGAATTGATAAAACTGAGTCCTTCTTGCTCTCCTGAACGTGTTAGAAGTGGTCTATATACTTCTATTCCATTCACATAAATCAAGTTTTCATCAAAACTACCTCCACGTACGGAATATTGTGAACTTAACTCATTATTAGAAGAAACGCCGGGTAAAGTTTTTATTAAGGATTCAACATTTCCGCTCACTCCCGGAATTACTTGAACACTTTGAGGATCGATTCGTGTAAGTGTTGTTTTTCTAATTTCTTTGTCTTCTACAAGCACATCAGCTAATTGCTTGGTGGCTTGAAAAAGGGTGATGTTTAGATTTCTTTTTTGACCGGATTTTAATTGAATTTTTACTTCTTCGGTTTGAAAACCAATAAATGAAAATTGCAGCGTATGTAATTTATCAGCCAGAATCTTCAATTGGTAATTCCCATTTTCATCGGCAACACTTCCTAAAGATTCGTCTAAAATAAAAATATTGGTGAGTGGAATGGCAAAACCGTTTTCATCCGATATCTTGCCATAAACCATAGCTGTTTCTGATTGTTGGCCATATGAAATTGAGAGCAGAGAAAGAAGCAGACTAAGCGCTAGGATTGTTTTTTTCGAATAGGTAAAGACTTGAAAACTTAGTAGTGTTGGCATGTTCTTTTCAACTGAGAAACAAATATACTTAATTAGTTGAAACGCCCTTTTGAAGCTATTATTCTTTTATCAGAAAAAAGAAGGCAAAAAAAATGCTGTTTGATTTCAAACAGCATTTTTTTATCTTTTAGGGATATTAATTGGTATAAAATCCGGCAGCTTTAGCATCTTTCAAAGCAATTGCAATGCCTTTCTTGTTAATAATGCGCATGCCTTTAGCTGATACTTTTAAAGTTATAAACCTATCCTCTTCCGGGATAAAAAATTTCTTTGTATGTAGATTAGGATAAAACTTTCTTTTCGTTTTATGGTGAGAATGGGAAACGCTGTTTCCTGAGACCACCTTCATTCCTGTAATTTCGCAAATTCTTGACATCTTCCTATGTATTTAAATTCTTGTTTTGAAAAACGGATTGCAAAATACGTGATTTTTTTCCGAAAAAGCAACCCTTTTTTAAAATTATTCCTGAAATTAATAGACTCCATTGTACACCTAAATAAAGAGCCTATATTCAGTTATTTATGTATGCTTTAAATGCTCTATTATTTTTTTAAACCCGTAGTTACAGCACCTGTTTCTAAATCAAGTTCGGAGCCCCCCATTGAATGTGGTATCAAATAGATTGCAAGTAAGGCGACAAATGCAATTATTGGCCACAAGCGATTGTTTCTATTCTTCCGTAAAACGAAGAAAGCGATCACCCAAAAAATAAAAGCAAAAAGTGTTTTATTATCTGTCCAGTCTCCACCAAAAGGCCATCCAGTCCATAAATCACCAAAAGCATACAATTGAACAAGAGGGCCTAAAATCATCCCGCCTAATCCTAAAGTTATTAATGTGATTTTAGTATATTTAAAAGTCCGATGACCTTTACCTAAAGCTTCTAATCCTGTACGTGTAGAAAAAAGCATCGCCAAAAACATAAGGATTACATGAGGAATCAATATAAATAAGGGAACAGCTCCTTTAAATCGGATGACAACAGGGTCTTCATTTACAGTATAATTTTTACCTTCTAATTCCAGTGAAACTACGTATTCAAGTTTTCCTGCCGGTGGCTGATTGGGCAAAAATGCATTCAAGCTTGCTCCATCGTATTTCATCTTCAATCCTGTCCATTCTTCCTGGCTTCTGTAATGACGATATTTAACCATCCCTTTTACATTGGATGGAACTTTTAGACTAATGGGAGCATCTAATTCTCCACCAAAGGTTGTAAGTAATTTGAAATTATAAGTCTGAGTTCCTAGCGTAACGTCTGCTTTCTTTGGATAGGTAGGCCCTGTAGCACGCTGATAAACAGCAATGCCTAAAGTAAAAATAATAGTAAATATCCAGAGTAAAATTGAATTTCTTTTTGTGATCATAGCTTTATTTTTGGTGCAAAAATAGAAAATTCTAAATATAAATTCACTTAATGAAGAATAATTCCAAATAGTAAGTGTAGTTCCGAATTAGATAGAATTACTTTTGAAATTGAGATTAATTTCTACATTTGTCTGAAAAAAATAAAGATATGTCTTCAGATACTTCAAAATCGAGCCGTTTTTCACTAGTTCTGCTCACCTCACTTTTTTTTATGTGGGGATTTATTACTGTATTAAATGATATTTTAATTCCCCACCTTAAAGCAGTTTTCGATTTAAGTTATCTCGAAGCTATGTTGGTGCAATTTGCTTTTTTTGGAGCCTATTTTATTGGTGGACTGATCTACTTTTTAATCTCCATGTTTTACGGAGATCCCATCAGCAAGATTGGGTATAAAAATGGTATTATCATCGGTTTATTGATGTCTGCTCTTGGAACTATTTTGTTTTATCCGGCGGCACATTTTCAATTTTACGGGTTTTTCTTAGGTGCTTTATTCATTCTAGGCTTGGGATTTGCTATGTTACAAATAGCCGCTAATCCTTACGTAGCGATTTTAGGTCCAGAATCAAGTGCTTCTTCTCGTTTGAATCTGTCGCAAGGATTTAATTCCTTTGGAACAACGATTGGTCCAATATTAGGAGGCTATTTTATCTTTGAGTATTTTAAAAATGCGGATAATGGCGCCGATTCTGTGGTTATTCCCTATATGGTTTTAACTATTATGCTATTGCTTTTGGCAATAGCTATTAAAGGAGTAAAACTCCCCCGATTTGTAAATGTAACGCATGCAATTAAAGGAGCGGGAGCTCTGAAATATAGACAATTGCGTTTGGGAGCAATAGCCATTTTCCTTTATGTTGGTGCCGAAGTAGCTATTGGAAGTTTTTTAATTATGTTTTTAGGATTAGAGAAAATAGCTGGATTCAGCGAAGCTCAAGCAAGTCCATTTGTTTCTTTTTATTGGGGCGGCGCGATGATAGGCCGTTTTTTGGGAGCTATTTCACTTAGCGCTATTGATAAGAAGAAAAAATATATTTCAATGCTATTTGTTTCTGTCTTGGCTTTTAGTGTGGTTTATTTTGCGGTATACATGAAAACGGGCATTAGTTTTGAGCAAATTTCCCCTTACATTATCTTTTTATTGTTAAATTATTTTGCTTTTATCATCGGTCGTTCATTACCTGGACGTACCCTGTCCATTTTTGCTTTGGCTCCCATAGTTCTTCTTCTCATTGGTATTTTTGGAAGTAATTTATGGGCTATGTGGGCAATTTTAGGGATTGGAATTTTCAATTCTATTATGTGGTCAAATATTTTTACAATGGCGATAAAAGGATTAGGAAATTTCACCAGTCAGGGTTCTTCCATCTTGGTTATGTTTATTGTTGGAGGTGCAATTTTGCCTCCAATTCAAGGCGCTGTAGCTGATCTTGTAGGTGTTCAACTTTCGTTTTTTGTGCCTATGCTTAGTTATGTTTATTTAGCGTATTATGGTTGGAGAGGACATCTGGCGAAGTAATTTGGTGATGTGCTAATGTGCTAATGTGGTGATCACTTAAAAATAAATTGTCTTGTGTTTTGTCCTGAAATAAGTTTACAGTAAAAGTAAACTAAAAATAGGATTATGAAAACTGTCTTGTCCTGAATTTTGTTTACAATTTTATTGTTAATATTTAATTCTGCAATCATTTTCTGACATTAAAAAGTATTAATCTACCAGATAATAGAAGCTTATTTTATTCGTGCATTACTTTCAGTGAGGGCTTCGCCGTTTGTGGCGTTTTTTTATTGCCACATCCAAAGGAATGCCTTTGGCAGAATGCACGAATGAAATTTCATTGACTCGTCCTATCAAATCAGCACATTAGCAAATTACCACATCACTTATGAATCGCATCATAAATAGCCTGCTGTATCCGTGTGCGAATATTGAATTTACTTATCTTATTATTTTTTGCATCGGGATAGACTCTGTTGGATAAGAAAATATAAACCAAATCATATTCAGGATCTACCCAGGCATAAGTACCTGTAAATCCTGAATGTCCATAACTTCTTAAAGAAGCGCTCTCACAGACAGGACCTAAGGAATCGTATACAGGGTAGGGTTTGTCAAATCCAAGTCCACGTCTATTTTCTGTTATTTCAAAATCACTCTGATAGGAAGTATATTGTTGAATAATAGCGGAATCTAAAAGCTGTTGCCCGGCATAATAACCATTTTGAAGAAAGAGTTGAAAAACCGCTGCTAAATCTTCTGCATTAGAGAATAAACCGGCATGACCGCTAACACCTCCCAACATAGCAGCTCCCGGATCGTGAACATCTCCACGGATAAGTTGTTTTCGGAAAATGCTATCATATTCAGTAGGGACTATCCTGTCCAAAGCAAACCTTTGTCGAGGTAAAAAACCAATATTTCTTAATCCCATAGGCTGATAAAAGTCCTCTTGTACATAGTCTTCGAGTGGACGATGAGTTTGTTTCTCTATCAGTTTTCGAAACCAATAAAATCCAATATCGCTGTATTTGTACTCATTCTTTTTCCATAAATCAGAAGTAGCCATCGTATCGTACATATGAGTAGCATAGTTTTTATCGATAAAAATATTTTCAGCCACTCGAACGGAATGTCCTTCATCCATTTTATTGGAAAAAACTTCCGGGTTTAATTCGCCTATGCTATCAATTTCTGTTAAATAAAAAGGAATCCATGGCCACAATTGCGCTTGATGTGTAAGAATTAGATCAATATTCATATTGGCTTTGTTCGTATTTTTTAAACTGGGCAAATAGTCAGAAATTAAAGCATTTGGATTGAATTTATTTTCACCTTGTAATTTTATCAAAGAAGCTGTTGTGGCCGCTATTTTTGTGATGCTTGCTAGATCGTATATCGATTGATTGTTAATGGCATCTTTATTTTTATAGGTTTTATACCCAAAAGATTTTGAATAAACAATACGCCCATTTTTGGCTACAACAATTTGACATCCGGGAAAAGCACCCATGTCAATGCCTTCTTTCACAAGACTGTCAATGGCTTGTAATTTTTTACTGTCAACACCAATTTGTTCTGGAAGAGCAAAGCCTAATCGCTCAATGGCTTTCGTTTTGATTCCAAAGCCATTGGGATAAGCATTAGAAAGCGTAACGGGTAAACTTCCCTGAATAGGAATAGCTCCAAAAAGCTGTTGAGCAATGCTTTGAGCAGCAAATAGATTGTCTTGATGGGCAATTAAACTGCTTGTAAACAAGGAGTCTAGTGTCAAAAATTGATAATAGGCCAAAGGACTTCCGAAAAAATTAAACGCAATTTTATGCGTTTTTGCCAGTCGCTCGAGGAGTTGTTTTGTTCCCCAAGTAACCTTAAAATTTTTGTTGGGAAATATAGAGACACCTCCAAGAGCAATGATTATATTTTTATAATTGGCTAGTTGACTTTCAATTATATTTGCTTGTTCACGTGTAAAAGTCTTGGATATTGAAAAATGATCCAGCGTTGTGAAATTATTAATCATCTCAATAAATGGCTCTTCACTACTTAAGTTAATTGTCAGAATAGCAGTGTTTTCCCTGTGCTGAGGAGTTAATGGAAGAAATTCATTCTCATTTTTTAATAAAATAGTTGCTTCTTCATACAGGCTCCGGTTCAAGGCTAAAGCATATGGATTGTTAAGATCATCAATTAGATTTTCCAAAACCACGGTTTGCTTTTTCGATAATCCTGCACGGTATTTATATTTGAGTATTTTTTTAACTTTTTCTTCAAAATAGGTTTCACTAATTCTTCCATTCTTTAAAGCCTTTGAAATGCTGGAAATAGCTCTAGGCACATCTTTTGGCAATAATAACAAATCGTTTCCTGCCAATAAAGCTCGAACTTCAATTTCACCGGGTTTTACATATTTGGTTACGCCTTCCATATCCAAAGCATCAGTAATTACCAAGCCTTTAAATTGTAAAGAATCGCGAAGAAGACCCTTGATAATTTTAGGAGAGAGAGTAGAAGCCAGATTTTCTTCATTTTCCAAAGCAGGAATATATAAATGAGCCACCATAATGCCACTCAATCCGCTGTTTATTAGTTTTTTAAAAGGAACTAATTCAACTGAATTTAGACGTTCGTATGAATGGTTGATAATAGGGAGTGTCTTATGCGAATCAAATTCGGTATCTCCATGACCCGGAAAATGCTTTGCGCTGGCAAGTATATTTTGACTTTGCAATCCGTCCAGATACGCAAGGGCTTTTTCCCCAACTTTTTCAGGATTATCACCAAATGAACGACTATTAATAACAGGATTTTTTGGATTCACATTGATATCAACAACAGGTGCAAAATTCATATGAATTCCTATGCGTGAACATTGGCGACCAATTTCTTTTCCCATTTCAAAGATCAGACTATCACTTTCAATGGCTCCTAAGGTCATTTGATAAGGAAAGGATATGGTTGAATCTAAACGCATTCCCAAGCCCCATTCTCCATCAATGGAAGTGAGCAAAGGAATTCGACTAATAGTCTGCCATTCATTGTTTTGTTTTGCTTGTCGCATGGCGCCAGAACCAAAATAACAAAGGCCTCCAATACCGTATTTTTGGATATAATGTTTAATTTTAGGAAAATAGTTTTCTCTTGCATTATTGGCACGAACAATAAGCAATTGTCCAATACGTTCTGTCCGACTAAGCGATTGATATACAGAATCTACCCATTCAGTTTCTGTAAGAGGAAGTTGAATTAAAGAATCGGCTTTTTGTTGAGCATTTGCAAATGTGAAAAATGATATAAATAGGAGAGTGAGTAGCTTGTTCATATTTTTTAAATCTTATACAAAAATAGGATTATTCATTGTATCTGCACTTTGATTTTTAAATTAGGATCTATATTTTCAAAAAAAAGATCCAAATTAAATTCTTGGTACGATTATGGTATTTTGAAACTTGAATTTAAAAATAAACGTTATGAAAACTTTAAAAATAATCCCCGGACTTATATTTCTTCTTACTCTTGGACTTCTTTCATCATGTACAAAACCCAATCGGCCGGCAGAGCTTTCTATTGATGCACAAACTTTAGAATTCGATAGTTCGGTTTTAAGTAGAAGTTTCAATGTAGTAAATATCGGTGATGATCTTTTAGTAGTAGAGGCCTATTCAGATGAAAATTGGGTTAGCGTAATAGGAGGCAAAGTTAGTCTGTCGAATGCTGCTACAAGTTTAATAAACGTACAAATCCATCCGGAATTTTTTCAGGAATATGGCGTATACACTGCTGATTTATACGTTAATTCAAATGGAGGAAATTTTATTGTTCCCCTTGTTGTTTATTATTCTCAATCGGCATCCGCAATATTAGCGCTTGATTTGGATTATTTAAAATTTTCAACAAATAGCTTGCAAAATTATTTTACGCTGTATAATGATGGCTCTGAAGATTTAAACTTTTTGTTGCAAACTGAGGCTTCATGGATTCAGTTTTCGCAGGAAATTGGAACGATTGCAATTAATAATGAACAAAAGATATATGTAAATGTGGATAGAACAGCTTTATTGCCGGGTATTTATTCCGCAGAAATTAATATTACAACAAGCGGTGGAAATGCAATATTAGATGTGGATATGGATGTTGAGGTCTATAGTATTACCTTTTTTAATCCGGTGTATACGGCCATTGAAATTAAGACTTCAAGATACGATCCGATAGTTGTTGATCCTGGAGAGCGATATAGTTTTGTCTTTAATAATAACCCATCCTCCTTTCGTTATTCTGCAAATACAATAGGAGAGACCGCTGAAGGAAATCCTTTGGGAGTTAGGATTAACTGGGAAGAGACTATCGATGTTTCAGACTTTGATTCGCCAACATTTAATTTAAACGTTAGTTCAGATTATTTCTTTATGGCAGTGAAAAATACAGGGAATTATAATTTAGAAATGTGGAGTGTAAACTACGGAAATGATTTTCAGATTGATGATGATTTTAATATTCCCAACGATGGCATTGAATATGGAGTTGCTTATTACGAAGCTTTTGAAGACACCGATATTTATGCTCGGTTATCAGGTACATCAGACGATGTAAAATGGAGTCAGGGAGTAGAATTTGTTTTTCCTTGGACAGAGAATCAATACATTTTATTAAGCAATAATTTTAAAAAATCGGCAGTCATAAGAACGGGTATGAAATCTACTTCAGCTCAACAATTGAAAGTGAAAGCTTTTAATAAATCTGCTGAAAAATCCAAAGGATCAATAGATCTGTATAATAAAAAATAGAGCATTCTATAAAATAGAGCAAGCACAGTCAATATTAGACTGTGTTTTTTTCTTGAAGCGTTTTCAATTCGAACTATTTCTATTACCTTTGCCCCTTAAAAATCGAGAATACATGGATAAGAATACTATATCGGGAATTGCACTTATTTTCATCATCTTCATCTTTTTTAGTTGGTGGAATTCTCCTTCGGAAGAAGAACAAATGAATATGGATCACAAACGTGATTCTATAGCTCAAGTAATACAAATACAGCGTATTACAGATTCTATTCGGAATACCGTACAAATGAATTCGAATAATTTTCAAGAGCAAAAAATCGAAGTTGCTGAAAATAATCAAGAGGAAGCATTAACGGAAACCACACAAGATATTAAAGACAAATATGGTGTTTTTGCTAACTCTACTATTGGGGAACAAAAATTTATTGAGATTGAAAGTGATGTGCTAAAACTTAAATTTAGCAATAAAGGAGGGCGAATTTATGAGGCTGAATTAAAGAATTTTGTGACCAATGATTCATTGCCTTTGGTATTATTTAAAGGGGATACGGCTCGTTTTGGTTTTGTTTTTAATGCGGCCAATCGTTTAATAAACACACAAGATCATTATTATAAAGCTTTTGTAAATGGGCATGAACTTGGCTCTCAAACAAAAATAACTATTAGTGGTGATGAGAATGTAAATATTGCTTATCGGCTTTATGCTGATAGTGCAGAAGGTTTCAATCTGGATGAATACATCGAATTTAGTTATACTTTAACGGCCAATGATTATATGTTCGATTTTGATATTCATTTTCAAGGATTAGAAAATATAATTGATAATCGAACCGGTTCTGTTGAGTTTAATTGGATGCAAAACCTAAGAACACAGGAACAGATCGTGGACAAATATAATGGATCTGGCATCTATTATAAATACTCTCAGGATAAGGTGGATAACCTTTCGGAAAATAAAGATGGGAAGGAATCACTCAAGGGAAGATTAGCTTGGATTTCGTTTAAACAAAGGTTTTTTACTTCTACCTTGATTTCTAAAAGTCAGTTTTTAAGTGCAAATGTTGAACAAATTCATTTGCAATCGAAGGATCCAAAATATCAAATTACTATGTCGACGGATGTTGGCTTGATCGTTGACAACATGAAAGACTATACCGTTGGGATGCAAATGTATTTAGGTCCTAATGAGTTTAGACGATTAGAGAGTTACAATATGGATTTGGATCACCAAATTCCAATTGGATGGGGATTTTTCCTTTTGGCTTGGATAAACAAATATATTGTAATTAATGTCTTCCATATTTTAGGCGGATTGGGTTGGAATTATGGAATTGTAATTTTGGTGCTTACGATATTATTGAAATTGTTCTTATTCCCTATTGCTTACAAAACCTACCTGTCAAGTGCGAAAATGAGGGTGTTAAAACCTGAAATTGATGTGATCAACGAGAAGTTTAAAGACAAAGACGCAGTTAAAAAGCAACAAGCAACCATGGATCTGTATAAAAAAGCAGGTGTTAATCCTATGGCAGGTTGTCTTCCGATGCTGTTGCAAATGCCCATATTGTTTGCTATGTTCCGCTTTTTTCCGGCTTCTATTGAGCTTCGCCAGAAAGCCTTTTTATGGGCACACGATCTATCAACCTACGATTCAATTTGGACATTCCCGAATGGATTTGATATTCCATTCTATGGTGATCATATTAGTTTGTTTACACTTTTAATGACGGTTTCTACCATTATGTATACCAAAGTGAATAACGATATGATGGGTAGCAGTACGCAGCAAATGCCCGGAATGAAATATATGATGTATTTGATGCCGGTTATGTTCCTCGGAATTTTCAATAATTATGCTGCTGGATTGAGCTATTATTACTTCTTGGCGAATATTATTACTTTCGGTCAAATGTTTTTGATTCGCAAGACGATTGATGAGAAAAAAATTCATGCGCAGCTACAAGCCAATAAGCTAAAACCAGCAAAGAAAAAATCTGGTTTTCAGAAGCGTTTAGAAGAAATGTCTAAACAACAACAGCAAGGAAAGAAGAAATAAACTGATTTATCCGAAAAAAACCGCTATTGATTTTTCAATAGCGGTTTTTTTGTGCGCCCGGCATGGGCGATAACTATAGGGTGAAAGTCCTGAACGTGCCTTGACAGTGGGAAACGTTAGCCAAAGGCAAGGGTGTCCATTGTGAGGTGGAATCTGAAGGAAGCCGGCGGCAAAATCCTGGTCTGACGAACAGAAACTGCATAAAAGGCTTAAGATTGCTGGGCTACTGGCACACGGCTAAGAGCTTTATCTTATCCAGAAGTGTTACCAACGACTGTCTTAGACAAGCCGGCTATATTTTCCTTTCGGATTATTTCCGGTTAGTCAATGGTATTAATTAAGGAACCGCCGACCGAACGGTATGCACGGTGGTGTGAGAGGACAGATAGGGAATTAATCCCTATCTTCCTACTCGATTATTTGATATAGAAAGACTCGATTTTTTTAATGGCATTGAGGAATTGTATTCCTGTTATTATAGTGGAGATTTCTTGAAATAATTTCATTTGAATTCATAGTTAAAGAAATTCGATTTTTAGATGTCTAATTTTTTGTAATTTTAGGTCTTCGATTAGTAAGTATTTTATGAATCTACTTTCGGAATAAAATACAAACGAAACCATAAACACTAAATATAAAATCATGAAAAGAAAACTTATCTCCAGTTTATTCCTACTCTTATTTTTCATTACAGCTTGTAATCCAGCTGCAAATACCGATTTGGCCAGATGGCAAGATCAAGCAGAAAATACAACAATTATTCGCGATAACTGGGGAATTCCTCATGTGTATGGAAAAACAGATGCGAATGCTGTTTTCGGTTTAATTTATGCACAGTGCGAAGATGATTTCAATCGTGTAGAAGTAAATTATGCAATGGCTATGGGACGAATGGCTGAATTTGAAGGAGAATCTGATATTTATTCTGATCTCAGAATGAAATTATATATCGATCCTGAATCGGTAAAAGAAGAGTACGAGAATAGTCCTAAATGGCTTAAGAAATTGATGGATGCATTTGCTGACGGAGCTAATTATTATTTGTACACTCATCAGGAGGTAAAGCCCAAAGTGATTACTCATTTTGAACCTTGGATGGCGCTTGCTTTTAGCGAAGGAAGTATTGGTGGTGATATAGAAAGAATTTCGACACGCGATTTGGCTTCTTTTTATGGAAAAGAAAAATCAAATGAAATTGCAGAAGTTATCTTGGATCAAGATGAAGAACCAAGAGGCTCTAATGGATTTGCTATTTCTCCAAAAAACACTTTGAATGGAAATGCTCTATTTCTTATTAATCCTCACACTTCGTTTTTCTTCAGACCTGAAGTTCATATGATTAGTGAAGAAGGTTTGAATGCTTATGGTGCAGTTACCTGGGGGCAGTTTTTTGTTTATCAAGGATTTAATGATAATTGTGGTTGGATGCACACCTCAAGCAAAGCAGATGTTATCGATTATTATCTTGAAACTATTGAAGAAAAAGAGGGGAAGTATTTCTATAAATATGGTGATGAGTTGAAGCCGATTATCGAAAAAGAAATTACTCTAAAATACAAAAAAGGTGAGGAGATGCTAGAAAAAGTGGTGACCGCTTTTTACACACATCACGGACCTATTATCGGCGAACAAGATGGTAAATGGGTTTCTATCCGTTTAATGGTTGAGCATGAAAAAGCGCTCACTCAATCGTATTTGCGTACAAAAGCAAACTCCTATAAGGAATTTTATCAGACGATGGAGATAAGAACAAATTCATCTAATAATACGGTTTATGCAGATGCAGATGGAAATATTGCCTATTTCCATGGCAATTTTATGCCCATTAGAAATGAGAAATTTGATTGGTCTGGTATGGTAGATGGAAGCAATCCGGAAACCGATTGGAAAGGTTTACATGTCCTGAATGAAATGATTCATGTGCTTAATCCTGAAAATGGTTGGATACAAAATTGTAATTCAACTCCCTTTACCGTTTCCGGAGAATTTAGTCCGAAGAAAGAAGATTTTCCGAACTATATGGCTCCCGATTTTCAAAATTTTAGGGGAATTCATGCCGTTAAGGTATTGGATCATGTTAAGGATTTTACTTTGGATAAATTGCACGATGCGGCTTACGATTCTTATCTGCCTGCATTTGAAATTTATATTCCTATACTTTTAGATGATTATCAAAAGCTAAAGCACGCTGATAAAAAGTTATACAATCGCTTACACGAACCCATCGAATTATTAAGAAATTGGGATTTGCGTTTTTCTGAAGAATCTGTCGAAACTTCTCTCGCTGTTTATTGGGGACAGGAAATGTTGAAGATGACCAGAAATTTAGAAATAAATCCAAAAATTTCAGTTTATGATTATTTAGCTGATGGAATGAGTAGCGAAAACAGATTAGCAGCTCTACTACTGGCTGTAGATAAATTAAATTTGGATTTTGGAAGCTGGAAAACAGCTTGGGGAGAAATAAACAGATATCAACGTGTAAATGGCGAAATTGTCCAGCCATTTAATGATGATCTGCCTAGTCTTCCCGTTGGATTTGCATCTTCCAGATGGGGCTCCTTGGCTTCTTTTGGTAGTCGGGCTTATCCTAATACTAAACGAATGTATGGAACCAGTGGCAATAGTTTTGTTGCTATGGTTGAATTTGGCGATAAAATTATTGCTAAAAGTAGCTTAGCCGGTGGACAAAGTGGGAATCCTGATTCTCCACATTTTGATGATCAGGCACTCATGTATACCAAAGGTCAGTTTAAAGATGTTTTATTTTATAAAGAGGACGTTGAAAGAAATGCCGAGCAAAAATATCATCCTGGGAATTAAACACAGAACTCTACGAGGGTTTGGAACCTTCGTAGAGTTAGCAATTCCAGATCAGTAGTTAACAAATTCCCACTTACAGGGATTTGAAAATTCCATAAAATTTAGGATATTTTGCATAATTCTTCCTATAGAATTGTTTTTATATCAATAATGTTAGTAAATACATGAACTACAAATAATTCCATCAAATATAGGAAGGTAAAAAATACTTATTTATACAATACATCACTTTTTCTTCACACTTACAAACTCATAGTCATCTCTTAAAGATTGAAGTTTGATACTTGTTTCTAAGTGAGTTAGATTTGTTTCATAATTAATAATCAATAATATATGAAACGGTTCATCCTTCAAGCCATTTTTTTATTTTTTGTATTAAATAGTTTTGGCCAAAATCATCGCTTGGCTATTCTTGATTTATGTGAACGTAATAGCGAAATCAATAAAGAAAATCTTGCAAGTGCGATTCAGATGGCCGAAGTGGCTGGAATGCCATATTTGATTACAACAAATGTTGGAGAAGCTATAGCAAATCCTTTTATTTTGGCAACTTCCCCTTTGAAAGAGGGTACATTAGAGGCTGGTGAAATTTTACAACTAAGCAATTTTGTTGCTAATGGAGGTGTTTTAGTTGCCTCATATATAAGTAATTCGGCATATTTTGAGCTCTTTGGTATTTCTAATTCATCATACAATACGAATCGATATAAAATGATTTGGGATGCTGATTCTAATCACCCGGAGCTTAGCTGGATAAATGATGATCTTGAGAAAGAATTACCTTTCGCCAGAACAGATTATGCTCGTTCTATTTATAGCAGAGGTTATACAAATTCTTCTGCTATTAAGTTAGCTTCATTTGATGATCAAACGGCAGCTGTTACAGTAAATAATTTTGGAAGTGGAAAAGCATATGCTTTTGGATTTAAATTACAAGATGTAATACTAAGGAATTTATTAAATAAAGATTACAGTGCTCAAAGAACATGGTCAAATGGTTTTGAGCCGACTACAGATGTGTTTTTCCTTTTTCTGCGTGCTATTTATACCAGTAATCAGGCAGTAAGTATTTATAAACATACTTCACCCGGATTGTCAACTTCAGCATTACTAATAACTCATGATATTGATAGTAGGACAGGAATGGATTCGATGTATTATTTTTCAGAATGGGAAGCAAATAACAATATAAAAGCACATTATTTTGTAACAACACACTACCTTCGTGATGAACATATGAGCGCATATTATAATTCTGAATCTATCCCTAAAATAAAAAAATTATTCGATAATGGTCATGGTATTGGAAGCCATTCGGTTGGTCACTTTTCTGATTTTGGCAGTTTATCCATCTTTCCAATTGGAAGCTCGGGAAATACGGAAGAAAGTTATCGCCCTGTTTATGCAGATGGCATTACTACCGGAGGAACCGTGACAGGAGAATTAGAGGTTTCAAGAGATCTTTTGAATGCAGATATTGGAGCTAATGTTCGTTCATTTAGATCTGGTTATCTAGCATTTAATTTACGTCTGACAAATGTAATGTCAGATTTGAATTTTGAGTTTAATTCAACAAATAGTGCAAACGATGTTTTAACAAATTTCCCTTATTTTCAAAGAACAAACGAAGCGTTTAGTGGTGTTCAAACAAATGTACTCGAAATGCCAATGACTATCTCCGATGCATCTAAAAGCCTTAAACTTACAGAAGAGACAATGGATATTGTTGTTCCAAACTGGGTGAATATTTTAAAGAAGAATAATGATAATAATGCACCCACAATATTGCTCATTCATCCGAATAGAGGTTGGAAACTGGAGGCTTTACAACGTCTTATAGCGCAAAAACCTGCGTCTGTTATTACTTATGAGTTTGATGCTTTTGGTGATTTTTGGTTAGAACGTGGAGCATTGGATTTTGACTATACATTGAATGAAAATAGTTTAAGTATAAATTTTGCAAATGATAATTCTATTGGCGAAGCGCAAAGTATTGTAATAAGTAATGGTAGAAATTTGGATAAAATTGAATTGTTTAATCTTTCTGGTGAATCTCTTTTTTTTCAAAGTGAAAATTGGAAAGAAAATGATATTATTATTACACAAATTGGTTTGGGTATAATTGAACCAACGCCAAAACAATATAGTTTAATAATAAATTCACAAGATGAAAATTCACAGAATCTTAACGATGTTAATTGGGAACTATTAAGTGCAGACTCAACATTAATAGGTTCGGGAAACACAGGATCGAATGCTTTAGATACTTTGCAATTTGTAAATATAAATTCTAATCTGGAAATTATCCTAAAGACAAACAAATCGGAATATACAGATTATAGGGTAGTTACAACTATTTCTGCGGAGCAAGAAATAGTAAAAATAACTACAAACAGCTTGCTAACTTATTTCTTTCAATTAGATGTTACAGCTAAAGATGAAACAGGAGCAGAGCTTGATAATATAACAGCAAAGGCATTTCTATTCGGAGATTTATTAATGGAAGGCGAAAGTCTGGAAAATACAATCGCAAGTTTAGAAACAAATCAAGCAGGACATTCCTTAGACTTACAAGTAATCATTGGTAGAAACGGTTATATTTCATCAGACTCAATAAGTATTCACATTATCGAGAGCCAAGTTTATGAGTTAACAAGCTCTCTAATAAAAGTGGAGGTAGTTGATCCAGATCCGGAACCTATTCCTACAGAAATACTAAATAGTCGTGTTGCTATTCTCGATCTGACGGATAGAAATGGAGAAACAGATAAAGAGAACCTAGCAAGTGTTGTGCAAATGGCAGATGTTGCAGGCATTCCTTATTTTGTAACCACTTCCTTAGAAGAAGCAAGTGAAATGAAGTTTATGCTGGTCACATCGGAAATTAATGATGAAACACTTAACAGCAGTGAACTTTCAGAATTGAAAACTTGGGTTTCTGAAGGCGGAATTTTGATTGCTCCATTTATTAAAAACACAGAACTTTTTAATCTATTTGGTATTGAAACTACTAAACTTGATAAATATCGTTATACCTTAAACTGGATAGATGAACCTGCGTTTAGCGAATTAAAATGGCTTGACGATCCTCTTGAGAAAAGTATTCCGCTCGCCGATCCAACTTATTATAAATCTATTTATACTCGCGGATATACCGTAAGCACAGCATTACCCATGGCTTATTTTGAAGACAATAATGTCGCTGTATGTCGGAACGATTATGAAAAAGGAAGAGCCTATGCTTTTGGAGTGGAATGGAAAGACGTTATTTTACGCAATCTTCTGGATAAAGATTACAAAGCACAACGTACTTATTCCAATGGCTTTGAACCGACTTCTGATGTGTTTATGCTTGTTCTAAGAGCTATTTTTACTGAAAATCAGGAAGTAGCTGTATATAAACACACTTCACCTGGTGAGTCAACATCGGCTTTATTAATTACGCATGATGTCGAAAGCAGAAAGATTATTGCGACAATGAATTATTTTTCAAACTGGGAATTTATTCAAGGAATTAGCGCCCATTATTTTGTAGCTACTCATTATTTTAAAGATGCTTATATGAGTGCATATTACGAAGAAGCAAATTTTGATAAAATAAGAGAATTACTCGAACGCAATCATACTATTGGCAGTCATTCTGTAACTCATGCACCTGATTTTTATAAAACCTCCGTTTTCCCAATTGGACAGCAAGGAAATACTCGATTTAGTTATCAACCTTATTATAATGGTTCTAATACGGTTGGTGGTACTGTTTACGGAGAGTTGGAAGTTTCGCGCGATGTTTTGAATGATGATATTAATGCTAATGTACGTTCATTTAGAGCGGGAGCTTTAGCTTTCAATCCACGCATAGCAAATGTAATGCAAGAATTAGGTTATTCTTTTAACTCTTCACAAAGTGCAAATAATGTTTTAACAAACTTTCCGTATTTCCAAAGAACTAATAAAGCGTTTAGTGGAAGTCAAACAAATGTTTTAGAATTACCTTTAACCCTTACTGATATTAGTTCGACCAATAAATTGGTTGAAACAAACATTGATGAAGTTGTTGCCATTTGGGCAGATGTGCTTTCTGGTAATAATAGAAATAATGCTCCTACTACACTATTGATTTCTCCTAATCGTGAATGGAAACTGCAAGCTTTGCAAGGTTTATTAGCAAGTGCTCCTGAAGGTGTTATAACTTATAATTTTGAAGATTTTGGTGATTATTGGTTAGATAGAAAAGCGCTAGATTTTGATTATACTTTAAACGAAAGTATTTTAACTATCAAGATAAAATCAGATTTAGCTCCTGCAGAAGATTTAAGTCTAGTGATTGTTAATGGCACAAAAATTAGTCAATTTATTGTAATAAATTCCTTGGGACAAAGTGTTCCATTCTCTGTAAAGAGCTGGAATACTGATGATATATTGATTTCATTCGGACAACCATCACAAACGATTCGTGAGAAAAACACTGCGAAAATAGATGTCGAGGCTTTAGTGGAGGAATCGCAATTCAACTTATTTCCAAATCCGGCAAAAGGATTTGTTAATCTGCTTTTTGATATGGCATTGAAAGAAGAATATAAAATTCGTATTACAGATATGAATGGCCGTTTGATAACTACTTATTCTGGAATTGCAGAAGAAGGATCTGCAATTCAGCGAATTGATTTAGCTTCTTATAGTCGTGGTATCTACTTAATTAATTTTGAGTCGGCAACTGTTCGCGAAACTTTGAAGTTGTCTATAACGGATTAAGGTTGGAAGTATAAAAAGCATAATTTCTTATCCAAATTTAGCTAAATTTGAACACGCTAATTTTAATATGAGATGGAACGTTTGATTGTTTTCGGATTGCTGAGTAGTCCGCTCATTCTTATATCGTGGCGAACTTTATTTAATATCAGGAGTCATGGCTTTTATCGATTCTTCAGCTGGGAGTGCATACTTTGGCTTTTAGTAAATAATTATAAGTATTGGTTTGATAATCCATGGAGCATTGCACAGCTGTTTTCTTGGCTATTTTTAGTGTTTTCTTTGTATTTAGTCTTTGCCGGTTTCGTTCTTTTAAAGAAAAAGGGAAAACCTGAAAAGATTCGAGATAAGAAAGTGCTTTATCAATTTGAAAAAACTTCCGTGTTGATTGACAATGGAATTTTTCACTATATAAGGCATCCGCTTTATTCTTCCTTGCTGTTTTTAAGTTGGGGGATATTTTTAAAACATCCGACAGTTTTATTATTTATCCTTGTTATTCTCTCGTCTATTTTTCTTTATATTACTGCAAAAATCGATGAGAAAGAATGTATTATTTTTTTTGGTAAAAAGTATAGGGAATATAGAAAACGAAGCAAAATGTTCATTCCTTTTCTCTTTTGAAAAATGAAAATAATATAAATTTGTGTATGAAACTAATCAAAAAGAAAACATGAGCGAAGAGCAGATAAACAATCCTTTGCATGGTATCAGGCTGATTGATATTTTGGATTATCTCGTATCTGAATATGGTTGGGAAGAGTTGGGTAATAGAATCCATATCAACTGTTTCCAAAGTAATCCTTCTATTAAATCTTGTCTTAAATTCCTGAGAAAAACGCCTTGGGCAAGGGAAAAAGTAGAGCAATTGTATTTGCGAACAATTAGAAAATAAAGAATTTTTTCTCATCGTGGAAATTAAATTCAAGCACAAAAAACGTAGTTGGCTCAGGGCAAATCTAAATTAAACGCAATGGACGCTCCCGAAGGGACTCCAATGGCAAAAGAAAATCGCAATGAACGCAAAGTGTTAAATATCAATTGTGTATACAACTAGCGTCCTTTGCGCTTACTTTGCTACCTTGCGGTTAAAAAAATAAATTCTATATGTTGTATTTTTCTTAATTCAAAACTTGCCGATTAGCAGTTAATTCACGATTAAATAAGAAAAATAAGTGACGTAAATTATGATTTGCCCTAATAGTTGGCTTCTCATATCGTAAAAAGAGGTACTTTCGCCGCTTATTTGAAAAATAGGGTGTATTTTATTCTGAATTACGGTTAAGTGTTTTTTTATTAGAATATTAGCAGAAATCATCTATGAAACGGATTAATGAGTACAAGAAATTATTTAATGTCAAAAAAGACTCTGATCTTAAGAAACTTAAAACTATCTATAGGAATTTTGTAAAAGATTGGCATACTGATAAATTCCAAGAAGGAGATGGTGGCTACGGAAGCTAAAATAAAAAGTCGACAAATAATTGATGCCTATCATTTTTTGGTAAGTATCGCGCCCGTAACAATAGCGGAAAATATAGAAGATTATACTATTAACAATAAACCCTTGAAGTCGGTCGCCAATAGAAACGGGCCAAGACCTACTAGAGTTCCTGTATACTTTAGACTCACAAACTGAGAGAGATATAGACAATGATTTCGTCAATGCTAAAAATAATATTCTTGGTATTTCCCGTCTGACGAACTTAATTATTGATCTTCAATTCGAAATCGAAATTTTGTATATCTGTAAAATGAGATTTATCAAGGAATTTCCCGATAGGAGCAGCATGATCAAACGCTTTGGCAATTTTCCCAAGGCAAGCCTTTGGCTTTGTCAGCAGCTTTAATACGCCTACAGTGGCTAATCCTTTTGCACCGCCACCACTTAGAACTAAGCCTCTTTTTTTGGTCGCTTTAACTCATTACTGACCTCCTTCTGTGCATTAACAGAAGGAGTAAGAAACAAAATATATACGCTACTAAGCGAAATAATGGAGTGAGTTCTATTCATTCAAATTGCTCTCTTTTTTTTAGTTTAAACAAGATAATAAGTATCAAAGGCTTCTTTGTCTTTAATACAAAAGGAATGAAAATATTTTGTAATACGATGAAAATTAAAGTTATCCAGACTCACGGGCCAGTCTGTACTATTGAAATCAATCTATACTAATGCAAACTTATCCTGTTTTATTAAAAAAGACCAATATTTGTAAATTCTGTTTAAGAATAGACTTGTTTTTAAAGTTTATGTATCTGGTATTCAGAGCGCCTTATGATAGATTAGCGCAAAAGCAAAAATACTTATTATTTATTGTCGTTTTTTTCTCTAAATTTGAGCCTAATTGATACGATTTCTAACTTGGATAATGAACAAAAACAAGCTGAATCCGTTTTTTGTTTGTCATTGAAGAGAAATCTTTATGAGCATGTGCTTAGGAAGGTATTGATATGCCCTAAAAGTGGAGGGTTAGTGAAAATGAAAAATGATTAGTAAAGAATTGTAGTCACCCTTTTTCGGCTCTTTCAAAAATTAGAGTTTTAATTCAGTACTTTAACTATGAAGAAACCAAATAAACTTAGACAAGTATTCCTTTTTTCCACATTATTTTTTTTTAGTTTAATCCAGCTTCAGGCTCAAATATGGCAAGCAACTGCAGGTCCTGCAGGAGGCGATATTCCAAGTATGGCACTTCATCCTACCGATTCTACCATCATGTACGCAGTAGGGAGAAAAGATGGCCTTTTTAAGACAAACAGCTACGGTGCGTTCTGGAATTTCTTGCCTTTTAATATAGAAGTCGAACAATCGATTAGTAATATTCTGATAAATTCAGATAACCCAAATATATTGATTTGTTCCTCTTACAATGATTTGCTTAAATCGTCGGATGCAGGACTAAGTTGGAAACAATTAAATAATGGGATTAATGCTGAAACTAAATTTATAGATGTATTAATCAATGATCCTATTGAAGCTGATAAACTATATTTTGGTGGAGGATCGCATGCTCCTGAGTTCAGTCCAACAGTTTATATGTCAACTAATAACGGTGAAAACTGGACCGATATCGCAAGCAATCTTACACTACCTTATGGTGTTCATGTAAGTTCAATTTGTTCTCTTGGAAACGGTAAAATATATATAGGTGTAAATGATGAAACACTTGAGCTTTGGGGCAAAGGAAAAGTTTTCTATACAATGAATGAGGGTGTATCCTGGTCTGAAGTTGATTTTGGGCAATCTGAAAATCGCTTTGTTAAAAGTATACATGCAAATGCTCATGACTTAACCCAGATTTGGATCTCCGAAGGGCCTATTTACAATACTTTATTAGATCCTCCTTATTTGTATGTATCAGACAATAGTGGTACTACTTGGAATGCCAAAACCTTTGGGATATCTAATTTTGATACTTCGCAAATGCGGATTATAGGCTCATCAGCAAATAGCGGTAATCTCTATATTGCTAGTGGAGGTAATTTGTATGTTAGTCGTGATAGCGGTGCTAGTTTGGAAGAAATCACTTGCCCTCAAGAAATTTTACGTTTTGATTTATTTCACGTCTATGAACAGGTATCCAATTCTGATAAAATCTTCCTGCCAACAGGAGCTAATGGCATTGCTTATTCACCTGATTCAGGAAGTTCATGGAGAGTCATTAATAATGGCATCCTCAATACTTCTATCAATCTTTTAAGCGTTGATCCAAATAATTCAGGAGTGGTTTTTGCGTCCTCTTCTAAGGGCGAAGGTCTCTTTAAATCGAGTGATTATGGAGAGCATTGGGAAATATTAAACAAAAATGGAATTGTACATCAGTGGGCAGATGAGTTGTTGGTCGATCCTACCAATTCAGAAAATGTCTGGTATATTTCTGATGTGCCTTATATTCATAAATCGGAGAATGCCGGCGATGATTGGAATTTGGTGAACAACCCCTATGAAGCGGATAATTTTAGTTTTTCATCGGTGTATGCAGTTGCTCAGTCAGACGATAATAATATTATTTATGCGGTCAACAATGGTTTTGGTATTTTTAAAGGAACAAAACAATGGCCTGATGAATCCTATCACTGGGAGTTTTTGAATACTTCTGATATCGATTATACCTATACCTTGGAGGTTGAGCCTGATAATGAGAATATTTTATACTCGGGCTATAATAAAAAACCTTTCGAAGATACTGCTATGATAAGGGCTTCTTATAATGCTGGCGAAGAGTGGTTTACTTCCTTGATTGTTCCTAATGCCGAGGGCATCACATCTGTTGAGATTGATCCTCTTAATAAAAACAATGTGATGGCAACCTCTGTTGGTAAGGAAGGAATCCTATGGAAAAGTGAAGACAAAGGACAAAATTGGAATGTATTAAATCAATGGTTTAATTTCACAACCATACATTCTTATGCCACAAATGGAAATACAGCTTATGCTGCCACTTGGGGAGGAGGGATGTATAAAACTTCCAATAATGGCCTAGATTGGGTGAAATTGGAAAGTGAAGAATGCAATTCTGCAGCCACCGTTGTCATACAAAATGACAATGCTGATCTTGTTTGGATAGCCGATCGGACACACCCATTAGTTTTTAAAAGTACGGATGGCGGAAGCACCTGGGATACTGTTTTTAATGCTGGCTCTGATTATAGAAGAATCATGAATTTAGAGTTGGATCCTCATAATAATGATCAGTTTTATGTTACAGCAATGGATGCACAAGGTTCTGGTATGACAGGTGATTTGTTCAAGGTAGAGAATGAACAGATGGAAGTTATTACCAATGGCTTATCCCGTCTCGTATTAAAGGTGAAAGCCTCACCCACAAATCCATTAGTTCTTTATACAGTTTTGCATGAGAGCGGCGTATATAAATCAGAAGATGGAGGTAGCTCATGGAGCGATCTATCTGATACTTCTAGTGGATTACCGAATTCAGGCTTTAACGATATTGTGATCGATCCAAACAATTCAAACACCCTTTATTTATTGGGTGGCAGCGATGTGAGGTTTTCGACCATTGCTTCGGCAGGCATGGATGCTGATATCGTATTTGGTGTTTATAAAAGTACCAATGGAGGCGAAACATGGGAGAATATCAATCATGGTGTGTTGGGCACAAATAGCGGTAGTATTAAAAGCATGACTTTTGTCAATAATTCCTCCCAGCAAATATATTTATCTGCCGAAAATGGAGTGTTTTATTCTTTGGATGGCGGAGTAAATTGGGTGGAAGAAGTTGATTTACCCTATAAAACACTGGGCGGATTATCCGTCTTTAATGATGTAATTCAGGTATATACAATGGGAGCTGGCGTTATTTCCGGAACTATAAATGCCGATCATAGCATAGCCTGGAATAGCAAGGCAGGGTTCAAAAATAAAATTGATTTTGCGCAGCTTATAAAACATCCAACCGAAGCCTCTATTCTTTATGCGAGTGCTTATCCTGGAGGAATATTCAAATCTTTCGATTATGGAGAAACCTGGCACGAAAGAAATTTTGGTATACCAAGTTTTAAAGTCGATGATCCTTTGAGAGAAGGTTATTATGCCTTGGATATCAATGCAGATAATCCAGATATCATGTATTTAGGTCTCTATAAAAGAGGAGTTTATCGTTCTTTCAATGGTGGAGATACCTGGTATCCTGTAAATGGAAAACAATGGGAAATGAGTATAGCAGCTATCACCTGTCTGGTGTCCGATAATACGGATGAGAATACAGTATACGTGGGGACACTCAACGGACTTTATAAAACAACTGATGGAGGTACTTCTTGGACAGAGTTTAATGAAGGCATGGGAAAGAAAGAGATTCGTTCGATCAGTATGAACACCAGAGGAAATCTAAATGTGGGTACAAAAGGACATGGATTGTATACTTTATTCGAAAATAAATGGATTGCCAATGAGGGTTTTGGTAATTGGGGAACTTCTTGGCCTATGTGGGATGGCAGACCAATGTACCAATATACTTCTTTATTGATTCATCCTGAAGATAATCAAAGGATGATGCTGGGGACTTTCCCTCAAGGGATATACCTTAGTAATGATGGAGGAGTGTCATGGCACGAAAGCAATATAGGATGGACCAATGACGGAGTATTTCGATTGGTTTGTCACCCTGAAAATCCTGAGATTGTATATGCAGGCACTTATAACGGACTGAATATATCCTATGATTTTGGTCACAGCTGGCAAATGTCGAATGAAGGTTGGCCAGAAGAGCAATGGGTTTTTTCCATCGATTTTGATCCTTCAAATCCTGATATCATGTATGCCTGTTCAAAAAATGGAGAGAATGAAGGGCGTGGAGTGGAAGATTTTTATGGTACCGTAATGAAGTCGACCAATGCAGGGAAATCATGGTCTTCCATCACTAACGGTTTGGATCAAGGCCAGGAATTTTATCAGATTATCTGTGATCATTTTCATTCGGGCGTGCTTTATTTATCAAGTCAACACGATGGGCTTTTCCGTTCATCAGATAGTGGTAATAGTTGGGAAGCATTTAACAGCGGGCTGGTGGATATGAATCCAGGCACCAATGGAAATAATGTGACCAATACACTTGTTTTATCAGATGATAATTCGGTGCTTTATTATGGAACCGCAGGAACAGGAGTATTTCGTTCTTTATTGCTTCCAATTCTTTCAGCTCAGGAGTTGAAAGCCGTTCCGCGAGGAGAAGAGATTCAACTAAATTGGCAATTTACCGATATTGCAGAGAATTTTAAAAAGTTTAAAATTTACAGAAGCAAAGATGAAATCGATGATGTATCCACTTTAATTCCCATTCGGGAAATTATAGGGGCTGATACGCTAATTTATCTGGATACTGAGGTTGAATATGGAGAATTGTATTATTATGCCGTTACCGTGGTGAATTATGATGATTATGAAACAGAAAATTATCCAACAGCTGGGCCTGTAGGAGTTTCTGATTCCAATAATACTCCTGAATTGATTATCGCCTTGGTGGATCAGGAAACCACTGTCGGCACAAGTTTCATTTATAATATTGCTGAAAATTCATTTGTTGACCCTGATCAGGATGTCTTGACTTACAATGCTTTTGAAGCTGGGAAATTATCATTGCCAGCTTGGTTGTTGTTTGATAATGATGAGCTATCTTTCTACGGAACCCCTACCATAATAGATATTGGAGAGTTTAACATTCAGGTGGAAGCGAGTGATCCCTTTGATTCAAAAGCTTCCGATGACTTTATAATAAAAGTAGAATCGGGTGTTGGAATTGATGCGCTCGAACAGAAACCATTAAATATTTATCCAATTCCGTCTAATTCATTTATTACCATTGAAGATTTTTCAACGGATGAGAATTATAATGTTGTCATTTATGATTTGAGCTCGAAGAAGGTGATGTCAACAAACGATTTTGCTGTATATACTTATCATAATAAAATCCAAATCGATGTGAATCAATTGCAAAATGGAATTTATATTCTATTGGCAAAAAGCAAATCGATGGAAATTATGAGAAAAATAATTATCCGGCATTAATTTTTGTTTTTTTTCGGAAAATAGTTTTGTCTTTGCATTGTTAGTGGTGGTGTGAGCCTAATCTAATCTATCTTCTGATGGGTGAGGATCATCTTAGTGAAGAAGAAGTGAAAAAATTGGGGGTTTAGAGTTTGCCTTATAGAGCAGTCTATAAAAAGGTTGGAAAGAATATTTTAAACGTAAATTTATGTTTGGATGAGATATAATGGAAGTTTGAGAATAATAATAAAAAGCTGAAAGCAGATAATTTTTTGGAGGTGGTTTATTTCACCTCAAAATTAAACATTTCTTTATCCCTAATAAACCCTTGGAGACGGTCGCCAATAGAAACAGGGCCAACACCTGCTGGTGTTCCGGTATAAATTAAATCACCCATTTTTAAGCTCACAAACTGGGAAATATAAGCAATGATTTCATCAAAACTGAAAATCATATCTTTTGTATTGCCGGTCTGCCGAATTTCATTATTTATTTTCAGTTCGAAATCGAAATTTTGCACATCAGTGAAATGAGATTTGGGTAGAAATTTACCAATAGGAGCGGCATGATCAAAAGCTTTGGCTATTTCCCAAGGCAAGCCTTTGGCTTTGGCAGCAGCTTGTAAATCGCGTGCTGTAAAGTCAATGCCTAAACCAATTTCTTCGTAATAGTTAGAAGCAAATTCTTTTTTAATATGCTTGCCTACTTTACTAATCTTTACCACTACTTCCAGTTCGTGTTGTATGTCTTCTGAAAAATCGGGATAAAAAAATGGTCTGTTCTTTATCAATAAAGCCGTTTCGGGTTTCATAAAAAAAACAGGTTGCTTTGGAACAGGATTGCTTAATTCTTTGGCGTGGTCAACGTAATTACGACCTATACAGATGATTTTCATTATTTGGATTTAAGGTTTGATATTTAAAGTTCAAAGATTTGTTTTTTTCTAGCTTTAAACCTTGAACTTAAAACTTGGAACATGTTTTAGAACAACTTCATATTACCTAAATTACTGCTTTTTAATTTTAATTTAGTTATTACTTTTTTGGTTGAAAGTGGAAAATCGCCTTTCATCATCCAGTCGTAATAAGATGATTCTTTTTTAAATACTTCACTAACTAATTTACCTTTATGTTTTCCAAAATTTATTATTTCTTGGTCTTTATCATTATAAATAATAAAACCAATCAAATCTACATTTCTATTTACTTGAGAAAATTTCGCTAAAGCTTTTACGTCGTTTACAACAGGCTGACTAATATTTCCGGCTTTATCTTTAAAATCAACACCTTTATAACGATCAAGTTGGGCTAGAAGTACTTCGTAAGTAGCAAGCGTATCAGCTTCTGCACTGTGCGCATTTTCTAGACTTTTTCCGCAATAGTATTTGTAAGCAGCTACCAAAGTTCTTTGCTCCATTTTGTGAAAAATGTTTTGGACATCTACGAGTTGTCTGCCTTCAATATCAAAATCAATATCGGCACGCAAAAATTCTTCCACGATAAGTGGAATATCAAATCTATTAGAATTATATCCTGCTAGATCACAATTAATTAAAAATTGATGTAATCCGTTAGCCAATTGTTTAAAAGTAGGTTCGTCTTTTACATCCTCATCAAAGATTCCGTGAATAGCAGAAGTTTCGGCCGGAATATGTATTCCCGGATTTACGCGTCTGGTTTTGATCTCTTTTTTTCCATCAGGATGAATTTTTACAATACTGATTTCCACGATACGATCTGTGGCCACTTTTATTCCTGTCGTTTCCAGATCGAAAAAGGCGATTGGTCGTTTTAATTTTAGTTCCATTATTCTATTTTTAGCGTGACAAAGGTATGGATTTTTCGCTTTTTGCTACAGTGAAAAAAATATCTTCTTAAAAAATCTTTGAGTTCCTTTGTGTTGCCTTGGTACTCCTTTGTGGTATAGTATAATTGCTGAATCACAAAGTATTACGAAGTTCGCACGATGGGTCACGAAGTGAAAAAACAGGATCTTTTTGTTTTATAAAACAATCTTTTGTTTATGAGAATATCTTTTATTAGATACTTTGGTTGCTATCGAAATCCTCTAGGTATTCGCGTAAGCGTTTCAAGTATAGTCCGCCAAGAGCACCGTCAACTACACGATGATCGTAAGCTAAAGAAAGTATCATAATGCTTCGGATGCCGATAGTATCACCTTCGGGGGTTTCAATAACAACTGGACGTTTAACAATGGCTCCTAAACCTAATATCGCTACTTGTGGCTGATTGATAATAGGCGTTCCTGTTAAACTATCGAAACTACCAAAATTGGTAATGGTAAATGTTCCTCCACTAATTTCATCAGGCATTAATTTGTTTGAACGCGCACGAGTGGCTAAATCGTTTACTGTTTTAGCCATTCCAATCAGATTTCTTTGATCCGCATTTTTAATTACGGGAACAATTAAATTTCCATTAGGTAAAGCAGCTGCCATGCCGATATGGATATTTTTTCGATAGATAATATTATTTCCATCAACAGAAATATTTAGTCCAGGATAATCGCGTAATGCTTTTGCCGCCGCATCAATAAAAATAGGAGTATAGGTAATTTTTTCGCCTTCACGTTTTAGGAAACTGTCTTTTACTTTATTTCTCCAATTGACAATTTTTGTTACATCGGCTTCAATAAAGGATGTTACGTGAGGAGAAACTTGCTTCGACATTACCATATGATCGGCAATTAGCTTGCGCATACGACCCATTTCTTCAATACGGTCGCCCGTTCCAACCGCAACATTTACACCAGGTGCTTTAACGGGTTTAGTTGGTGGCACTTTTGTGATGGCCGTTTTTTCTTTTCCTCTGTTTTCCAGATAATTTAGAATATCTTGCTTCGTTAATCGACCTGCTTTTCCGCTGCCAGCAATTTTTTCCAAATCTTCAAAAGCGATATTTTCTTCTTTAGCAATACTTTTTACCAAAGGAGAATAGAAACGGTTAGAAGTTTTAAAATCACCTTGCTCAATAGTTTCTTCGATTTCAGTAGCCAATTGATTAGCAGATTCCTCAATCTCTTTATTGATTTGATCGGTTTTTCCCTTGGTTGCTACAGAATTTTCATCAGAACTTTCCTTAACTTCGGCATCATCCTCTGTTTCTATAACTGCTATTACAACACCGACAGCTACTACTTCGCCTTCTTCAAAAAATGTTTCGACTAAAACTCCATCAACCGGAGAAGGGATTTCTGAGTCTACTTTATCAGTAGCAATTTCAAGAATTGCATCATCTTCTTCAATAGTATCGCCAACACCTTTTAACCATTTTGTTATAGTAGCCTCAATTATACTTTCACCCAATTTGGGCATGACAACTTTAAATTTCGCCATCTTTATTATTTTGTCTTATTATCAGTTAGTTACTGAATATGTTAAATTCATTTCTTTACAAGTGCAAATATACAAAAAATATACAATATGGAATTATTCTAAATAGACTTTAAATTGTAAAAAAAAACTGTTGGCAGATTTCCACCAACAGCTTAAATTTATATTCAATAGTATTTTACTCAACAATAGTATTCCAATTGTACTTGTCTTCTATTTCGCCCAATTGAATACCTAAAAGAGTATCGTAGAGCTTTTGGGAGATAGGTCCAACCTGACCATCTTTTGAAAATTGATAGGTTTTATTTTTCTCGCGGTCAACTATTTTTCTGATTGGAGAAATAATAGCTGCAGTTCCACAAGCTCCAGCTTCATCAAAAGTGTTGAGTTCATCAACAGAAACTCGTCGTAAATCAACATCTAAACCAATATCCTTTGCAATCTGCCGTAAACTCATATTGGTAATCGAAGGAAGGATTGTGTTACTTTCGGGAGTAACATAAGTATTTCCTTTTATTCCAAAGAAATTAGCAGGTCCGGCTTCGTCAATATATTTTTTTTCTTTTGCATCGAGGAAAAGAACAGAAGCAAAGCCTTCTTTGTGAGCACGGTCGGCAGGACGCAAAGAAGCAGCATAATTTCCGCCAACTTTAATATGTCCCGTTCCTAAGGGAGCAGCGCGATCGTAATCCCTAACTAACTGAATATCTACTGGTTTAAATCCTTCTTTAAAATAAGGTCCAACGGGAGCAACAAAAACCAAGAACATATATTCTTCAGCAGGTTTAACACCCACTTGTGGCCCTGAACCAAAAAGTAAAGGACGGAGATATAAACTTGCTCCCGTTCCATAAGGAGGAACAAAGCGCTCGTTCATTTTAATGACGGTTGTAATTGATTTGAAAAAGACATCATCGGGAACTTCTGCCATCATAATTCCTTGAGCCGAACGTCGCATACGTTTTGCATTTTCTTTCCAGCGGAATAGGCGAATTTTACCATCTTTTCCACGAAAAGCTTTTAAACCTTCAAAGGCTTCCTGACCATAATGCAAGGCTGTTGCAGCCATATGAATATTTATGGTTTCGGAAGAAGAAATTTCCATTTCGCCCCATTTTCCATTACGGAAATAAGTGCGAACATTATAATCTGTTTTAAAATATCCAAAGGGTAATTCGCCCCAAGCTATATTTTCCATATCGTTATTTGTTAGGTTAGTTTTATATTTGCAAAAATACGAAATTTTTAGGAATTTTTGATTGGGAGTCTTATTCTAAAAACAATTTTTCAAGGCTTTTACTAAAGCACTTTTTAAAATTGAATTTTGATATTATTGTTACTTTCTGCCAGAAAGATCCTATTTTTGAATAAAATACTTGTTGATGTTAAAAATTGAGTGGCAAAAATATAAATTAAATTTTAAGCAAGCTGTCGGAACATCACGCGGAGTGATGAAATCAAAAAACACCTATTTTTTAAAGGTTTGGGATGATGTTGTTCCCAATGTTTTTGGAATTGGTGAATGTAATTTATTTCGAGGTTTGAGTTTTGATGATAAACCAAATTATGAATCTATTCTGGATAAGCTTGTTGAAAGTCCAAAATACTATTTGAGAAACATCACAAGTGAATTACTGGAATGGCCAAGTATCCGCTTTGGTTTAGAAATGGCTTTTCTTGATTTTATTAGAGGCGGAAAACGCTCGCTTTTTTCTTCCAAATTTGTACAAGGAACAGACGGAATTCCTATCAATGGATTGATTTGGATGGGAGAAAAGTCTTTTATGAAAGAACAGATTAGAACCAAGATAGAACAAGGGTTTCAATGTCTGAAATTAAAGATTGGTGCAATCGATTTTGAAGATGAAATGGATTTGATAAAAGCCATTCGTTTAGAGTTTTCGAGTGCTGTTTTAGAACTTCGTGTGGATGCCAATGGAGCCTTTAAACCTGAAGATGCTTTAGCAAAATTGGAGGTTTTGGAAAAATTTCATATTCATTCTATCGAACAACCTATTCGACAAGGTCAGATTGCGGAAATGGCTCAACTTTGCTCTAAAACACCTGTTCCAATAGCACTTGATGAAGAATTGATCGGCGTTTTAAATGCCGATTTAAAGGCAAAATTGCTAGATGAAATTCGCCCTCAATATATTATTTTAAAGCCTGCTTTGCTTGGTGGATTTGCTGCTTCAGATGAATGGATTCAACTAGCTGAAAAGCGAAATATTCCGTGGTGGATTACTTCGGCTTTAGAAAGTAATGTAGGTCTGAATGCTATTGCACAATGGACTTATTCGCTAAAAAATCCAAATTATCAGGGTTTGGGAACAGGACAACTTTTTACAAATAATCTGGATAGTCCTCTACAGATTAAAGAAGCCATGATTTGGCATTTGCCTGAACAAAAATGGGAGTTGAAAAAGCTAAAATTTTAATAGTGAATCAGAATTGGACAATATATAAAACATTGAAACTAAACGGACAATTCTATTCTCGTGTGGAATTGCTGGCATTAGCCGATTTAAAAATTAAAGATTCAAATATTCCAGATTGGGAAAAAGCCATCTATTATTTTATTATTGAATGGTTGGATTTAAAGGAATTTGTTTCAGTAAAAACGTCAGGATCAACAGGGAAACCAAAAAATATAGAGATTGAAAAAGATAGAATGGTAGCTAGTGCAAAAGCCTCGAATTCTTTTTTTAGTTTAGATGAAAATAAAAAAGCTTTGCTTTGTCTTTCAGCAGAATATATTGCCGGTAAAATGATGATCGTTAGAGCTTTTGTAGGTGGTTTTGATTTGCATTATGTTGAACCTAAAAGCGATGCGCTTTTGCTGATAAATCAAGATTTTGATTTTACAGCCGTAGTTCCTTTGCAATTAGAATCTGTTTTTAAAGCGAATGCCATTCAGTCGATGAAAAGAATAAAGAAAATAATTGTGGGAGGAGCTGCTATGCGACAAAATTTGGTTCAACAATTAGAAAATATCAAAACAGAAGTTTGGGCCACTTATGGAATGACAGAAACCCTTACTCACATTGCATTGCAGAGATTAAACGGGAAACTTAAAACAGATTATTTTCTAGGACTTCCAAATGTTGAATTTGCAGTAGATGATAGAAGTTGCTTACGAATTCAAGCTCCTTTAGTGAATTTATATCCTGTACAAACTAATGATAGAGTTGATTTATTAGATGCTAAACGATTTCGATTTTTAGGTCGAGTCGATTTTGTAATTAATTCTGGTGGTATAAAATATTCACCTGAACTACTGGAACAAAAACTGGCTCTTTATATTGAAAATAATTTTGCTTTTAGTTCAAAAGATGATGAGCTCTTGGGCGAAAAGTTGATTTTGGTTATTGAAGGGGTGGTTTATTCCAAAGAAAAGTTTAAACAGTTAAATAATCAAATAAAGATTGTTTTGGATCGTTTTGAGCAACCAAAAGAAATTCTTTTTATGACCGTAATTCCTAAAACCAGCAATGGTAAATTGGATCGTATTCGATTAAAGGATTTGATAGCTTGAAAAAATAAGTGTATGATTCTCTGTGTCTCCGTGCCTTCGTGGCTAATTATTTTTATCACAGAGACACTAAGGCACGAAGAATGTAATACAATTATCTGATTTTAAATAACATTCACTTCAAGCTCAAACATTACCCCAAATATTTCATAAACCTTATTCCGAATTTCTTCCGAGAAATCCAAAATCTCTTGTCCGCCAGCATCACCCATATTAACAATTATCAATGCCTGATCTTTATGAACAGCAACTTTTCCTTTGCTATAGCCTTTTAATCCTGCTTTATCTATTAACCAACCGGCAGCCAGTTTATATTTATCATTTTCTAAATCATAGGAAACCAGGTCAGGGAATAATTTCTTTAAATCATTATGTTTTTTAACATCAATAAAAGGATTTTTAAAGAAACTACCAGCGTTACCTAATTCACTTGGATCGGGTAATTTACGACTTCTAATATTGATTATTGCTTGACGTATAACCCCGATGTTTAGATTCTCATAAGTCAAAGTTTCCAATTCGGCTTTAATATTTCCATATTCAATTTTGAAGAACGGAAATTTATTGAGTTTTAGAATTACAGCAGTAATGATGTATTTGTTTTTAAATTTTTGTTTAAAAATACTATCACGATAGCCAAATTGGAGTTCTCTAAGATAAAAACGTCGTAGCTCTCCGGTCTCAATTTCAATAGCTTCTAAACCATTAAAAATTTCGGCTAACTCAACACCATAAGCGCCAATATTTTGAATAGGAGCAGCGCCCATAGTTCCTGGAATTTTCGAAAGATTTTCTGCTCCGGCATAATTTTTTTCTACACTCCAGACTACAAAATCATCCCAAATTTCACCGGCTGCGGCTTTAATCCAAACGTTTTTATTGGTTTCGTCAATTAGCTCAAAACCTTTATTTTGCATTTGAATAATGGTGCCTTCAAAGTTTTTGGTAAATAATAAATTGCTTCCTTCTCCAATCAATAAATAAGGTAGGGTTTTGTCAAGTTGATTTTGAACATAATTGCTTGCTTCTTGTTGGCTATTTAGCCGTACAAAAGTTTTGCAATTTACCTGCACTCCAAAAGTATTGTGATTTTTAAGCGAATAGTTATATTTAATTTCCATTGATTTTATTTTCGGTAAAGGTAATGGCCAAGAGGCAAAGTATCTTCAAGTTTTCCATTTTGATAAACAATTTCTCCTGCTTTTATAACAATATCGACTTTGCCTTTAATTTGTTCATTTGCATAAATATCAATATCGCTTTGCGAATAAAGTAATTGATCTTTAATGGTTATTGATTGCTCTTTCCAGATGATTAAATCGGCATCATAATCTACTTTAATTTCCCCTTTTTGCGGTAAACGAAAAAATTGAGCTGGATTACTTGATGTTAATTTTGCCATATCAGTAGTTAGCAGTTTCTTCGTATGTACAAATCGGCTATAAAAGAGACTTAAACGGTGTTGAACTCCGCCCGCTCCATTAGGCACTTCAGCAAAATTTTTAGCTTTTTGTTTTTGATTGAGAGTAAAAGGACAGTGATCGGTTCCCAAAGTACTTACTGTTCCTTGGATGATAGCATTTTCAATTCCTTTTCTATTTTCTTCGCTACGAAGGGGAGGACTCATCATAAAACCTAAAGCTTCATTCCTTATTTTAGTATAAACCGATTCGTTAAATGTAAAATATTGAGGGCAGGATTCTGCAAAAATGGGCAAGTATTCTTTTTGCGCTTGTTTTATTTTATTTAATGATTCGGCTGTTGAAACATGAACAATATACGTTTTGCAATTTGTTTTTCGAACCAATTCAATTATTTTATCAACAGCTTGATATTCCGTATAGTCAGGCCTTGTTTTCGGATGAAAATTCAAATCAATTTGATTAAGGCCAATTGCTTCTTCTCGAAGTTTGTCAATCAGGTCGCCCATTTCGGAATGTATGGTAACCATTGCATTTAAATTTTTTGCGGCAATCATCACTTTTTCTAAGGTTACGAAACTGATCCCAATCGTTTTTTGGTAAGCCAAATAAGTTTTAAAAGAAGTAATGCCAAACTCTTTTATACAAGCTTCCATTTCTTCAGGAATACTTTCTCTCCACTCAATAATACTCATATGGAAAGCAAAATCGCAATAACAATTTTTTACTTCAGATAAACGTTGCTGATATGCTTCTAATAGATGTTGACCTTTAGTAGGAGTGATGAAGTCTATAATAGTGGTTGTCCCACCTGCTAAAGCGGCTTTGCTACCTGTTTCAAAGTCATCAGCTGAAAGCCCGTTAGCCGTTGAAAGCAAAAGATGAACATGAGGATCTATTCCGGCAGGTAAAACATAAGCTCCTTTAGCATCCAGAATTGGAATATTCGAAATTTCAATGCAAGAATCAATTCGATTTATTTTACCATTTTTGATCAGTAAATCGGCTTCCACAATATGGGAAGGTAAAACTAGTTTTCCGTTTTTAATTAGCAAGCTCATCTGTTTGTTTTGCGAATCAAAGGTACGAAAAAGCCGTTTTAATCCTTAGACAAAATGTTTAAGAAAAACAGTTGTTCCATTTTCGGAACTTTCTTCAAAACCGAGACGCTTAAGATAAGCATCGTTTTTAGAACTGTAACTTCCGCTGATGATAGTTGTGATATTTTTTTCTTGCAATAATGGCTGTTTTGGATTGTAAATAAAACGACCTAATTTATAGTCACGATATTCGGGTGTCACATAATCCAATTCAACACAGAGCTTATTCTCGGCTAAGAGATTACCAATAAAAATCCCAGCCACTTGCATATTACGAAGCACCAAAAAACTTAGATTAGTCTCTTTATTTTGAATCGAAAATTTAGGATAAAATTTGGCAATATCGTCTTTATGAAATTGAATAAAATCCAAAAGGTATTTATTATCGTTTCTAACTTCGAGCGTTCTAAAGAGTTCTTTTTTAGAATATTGTCTTATGAGAAAAACAATATTTGTCATCATAATAAAGGCATTAACAATCCCTACTGGATAAGCCCCAATAGCAAAACCATAAGTAGTGAAAAGAATAGTTCCAACCAAACTAAACCAACGTAAGCGAATGATAGAGCTAAAAGTCATCGCAAATGCGATAAAAAAAGAACCTAGATATCCTATGATTTCAATAAGTGATAATTCTTGCATAATTTTAAATTTGTGCAAAAGTAAGCAATAAGTCTGGTAAAAATAGCGGCAGTGAATTCTAATTTATCTATAGCCGATTTATTCGACTACGTTAAGATTAAATAGCTTTAATTGAGTTGATTGTCCATTTTTAAGTGTACCAAAAATATAAGTTTCAAACTCACCTGTTTGATCGGAAGTGTAAAATTTGATTGGTGATTGAGTACTCATTTGAATAGAGGAATTCCAATATAAAAGGGTTCTGAAATCGCCTTTTCTCGAATTCTTTTCATCTTTCTTTTCATAAGTTTGAGCTTTGAATATATAACTTGGACTCAATGTTTGATATTCAAAAAATGTGGAAGATTGAGGCATAACCATACCACCAAAATTATCAGTAAAAGTTCGAATAATTATAATTCCATTAATGGTAT
>JAGGUP010000107.1 GCA_021158405.1 Bacteroidales bacterium | reverse complement strand
CCGTTGTGAAAACATTTAAAGCGGTCTGCTTATTGCAGGTCGCTTTTTTCTATACAAACAATAATATTACAGTTATTAGTTCCGTAAAATCCCTAAAGAAAAAATGATGCTATTTTTTATGCGTTAATATTTTTTTAAGTTAAAAAATCAGATGTTTTTTTGAATTGGGACATGCGTCTACAAATAAAAGCCTAATATACAAAAAACAATTTATATTGCATTCCCCTGATAATTTTGTATATTTATAAAAAATTACAAAACAAAATGGACAAGCTTAACCTAGACTGCGTATTTGTAGGAACAACAATTAATGCCAATTATTTAAAAAGTATTTTACTTGAAAATGAAATTAGCTGCATCGTTCGCGATTTTCTTCAAGAAAGCTCAATGTCTGGATTTGCTGCTGCAAGTACTTCCAATGCAGCGAAAGTGTTTGTAGACGAAAAAGACTTTGAACGAGCAGAAGAAATTGTTTTTTATCTTTTTGAAGAAGAACATAAAGAATAATTTTCAATTTACAAGTTGCGCATACTTGAGTGTTTAATAACTGATATTCATTATTTTCACTATTTATTCACATAAGATTACAAGCTCCTTCCACCCATTAATTCAAGTTGAATTCCTAATTATTTTTTTGAGGCTTGAAGAATTATCCGTATTCTTACGCTTATTTTTATGAACATTGACCAAAATAAAGTGGAAAAAACAAGTCTAAAACTCTGGGAAGCCTTTCTGCCTATTATCATCCTCATCGGAATGCTCGCTTTTAATGTTTATGTATATGGAAGTGATGCTTTAAGTGGAAGTAATCAATTTATTTTACTTTTAGGAGGAGCTGTTGCTGCCATTGTGGGTTTCTTTCATAAAATATCGTATAAAAAAATGATTGGTGCAGTTGCTGAAAACCTAAAATCGACAAGTGGTGCCATACTAATATTACTTATGGTTGGTTCACTTGCTGGAACTTGGCTAATTAGCGGCATTATCCCTGCTATGATTTATTACGGTCTTCAAATGCTAAATCCTACTGTATTTCTTCCGGCCACAGTACTGATTAGTTCTTTTATTTCCATTGCAACCGGAAGTTCCTGGACAACCTCTGCTACCATTGGTATTGCCTTTATGGGAATTGGAAGTGCCTTAGGTTTTCCATCGGCAATGGTTGCCGGAGCTGTCCTTTCAGGCGCTTATTTTGGCGATAAAATGTCACCAATGTCTGATACTACTAACTTGGCTCCTGCTATGGCTGGAACCGATTTATTTACACATATCAGATATATGATGATTACCACTATTCCTACGTATATTGTAACACTGATTGTTTTTATCATTTTAGGATTGAATATGGATATTGTTGGAGATGCCAATGTAAGTGATATTTCAGAAGCAATTAAACAAACTTTTCAAATTAATGCCTGGTTATTCCTTGTTCCGGCTTTAGTCATTCTTTTAATCATTTTAAAAACAGAACCATTAATAGCTCTTCTAATAGGTTCTTTGGCAGGAGCTGTCTTTGCATTGATTTTTCAAACGCCGCTCCTGTTAGAAATCAGCGGATTACAAAACCTTGATTTTCAAAGTACTTACCGTGTTATTATGGATTCAATGACAGTAGAAACCATTATTAAAACTGACAATGCTATCCTTCAAGATTTATTTGTTGCAAAAGGAATGGCCGGCATGTTGCCAACTATCTGGCTAATTATTTGCGCTATGGTTTTTGGTGGAGTGATGGAAGCTATTGGTGCCTTGTCAAAAATAAGCGAAGCACTTTTAAAAATGGCCACTTCTATTTTTGGATTGTTTGCCAGCACAGTAGCCAGTTGTATTACGCTTAACCTGTCGGCTTCTGATCAATATTTAGCAATCGTTGTTCCTGGTCGTATGTTTGCAAATGCTTATAAAGAAAAAGGCCTCGCACCCGAAAACTTAAGTCGTACATTGGAAGATTCAGGAACTGTAACTTCCGTTTTAGTTCCTTGGAATACATGTGGAGCTTACCAATCGGGTGTTTTAGGCGTGGATACATTGAGTTATTTACCCTATGCTGTTTTCAATTACCTAAGCCCATTCACTACATTAATTGTGGCTGCTTTGCGAATTAAAATTAGAATGATTAAAGACAATAAAACTAAATAATTGTTGGATTCACTTTCTTTATTTCTACAAGCTCAAATTCGATAATTCACTTTCAATTTTTCTTTGTAATTTGCAATCTAAACCTGAAGATTGCAAAACAGATGCTCAAATTTAAAATAAACGGACAAGCGATTCACTATCAAGGAAATCAAGATAAAAGTCTTTTATCCTACTTACGTGATGATTTACAAATAACTTCGGCTAAAGATGGTTGTTCGGGTCAAGGAACCTGCGGAGCATGTATGGTAAACATCAATGGCAAAGCGAAACTTGCCTGTCTTACCAAACTATCAAAACTTCAAGATGCAGATATCCTAACTTTAGAAGGTATAGAAAAAAAACGTGCCGAAACTATTGCCGGAGCCTTTGTTGAAAAAGGAGCCGTTCAGTGCGGATTCTGTACTCCGGGCATCATCATGTCTGCAAATGTGCTGCTGAATACTAATTCAACTCCAACAAAAGAAGACATACTTAAAAGCTTAAAACCACACCTTTGTCGATGCACAGGTTATGTAAAGATTATTGATGGAATTGAACACGCAGGAAATTTATTAAAACAAAACATCCCTTCTCATCTTGATTTTGATCAAAAAGGAATTGGGCAATCATTGCCAAAATACAAAGGACTGGAAACCGCTTTAGGGAAACGTCATTTTGTAAACGATATGCATATAGTCGGAATGGTTCACGCCGCTTTGCGCTTTAGCGATTATCCCAGAGCAAAAATACTTTCCATCAATAAATTTGAAGCTGAAAACCTGCCCGGAGTTATTCGAATATTTACAGCAAAAGATGTCCCCGGAAAATTAAAAACAGGTTTAATCTATCCCGATTGGCCTTTGATGATTCCTTGCGGAGAAACGACCCATTATATTGGCGATGTAATAGCTGGTGTTGTGGCCAAAACAGAAGAAATAGCCAGACAAGCAGCTGCCTTAATACAAGTCGATTATGAAATTTATGAACCTATAACCAATATGCATTTGGCTTTAAAAACCGAATCACCAAAGGTTCATACGAATAAAGAAAATTTATTATCAAGAACACGTATTAAAATTGGACAAAGTTTTGCAGATATTAAAAAGGACACTGATTTTATCGCAAGTGGTAAATTTAATACCCAACGAATTGAACACGCCTTCTTAGAAACAGAAACAGCTATTGGGAATCCAACACAAAATGGAGTTCATATCTTTTCCGGGGGACAAGGTGTTTATGTTGAACGAACGTTAATTGCCACTATCTTAGGTCTTCCCGAAGAACAAGTACAGATTACACTAGTCCCTTCCGGTGGTGGTTTTGGAGGAAAAGAAGATCTAACAGTTCAAGGTCATGTGGCACTTTTTGCCTATTTGCTTCAAAAACCGGTTAAGTTGCATCTTTCTCGCGAAGATTCCTTGCGCATGCATCCCAAGCGTCATCCTGTATATATGGATATGCAATTAACAGCTAACAAAAGCGGTAAGCTTACCGGAATTCAACTATATGCTGTGGGTGATACTGGTGCTTATGCTTCGGTGGGCGATAAAGTTTTAGAGCGAGTTGCAGGTCATGCTACTGGAGGCTATTATGTTCCTAATGTTGATATTGAAGCGCTTACTGTCTATACTAATAATATACCTTGCGGAGCAATGCGTGGGTTTGGTGCCAATCAAGTAGCTTTTGCACTCGAAAGTTTGGTAGATGAACTCTGCGAAAAAGGAGGCTTTGATCGTTGGCAGTTTCGCTACGATAATGCATTAAGAGAAGGTTTAAGTACATCAACCGGACAAGTTCTTGACAAAGGAGTTGGAATACGTGCTTCTTTAGAGGCTGTAAAAGAAGATTTCTACGACAATAAATATACAGGTTTAGCTTGCGCGATAAAAAATTCTGGTGTCGGAAATGGAATGATAGATGAGAGTAAAACCATCATTAAAATTGAATCTGAAAATAAAATAATCATTCATCATGGCTGGACAGAAATGGGTCAAGGGATTCACAATATGGCGATTCAAACACTTTGTGAAGAAACCGGTTTAAATGCAAAAATTATGAAAGTTGTGGTGGATACTTCTTTGGAAATTCCAACAGGAATGACCACTTCTTCCAGAGCGACTGCCCTACTTGGAAATGCTATTATCGATGCTGCAAAAAAAATAAATCAGGATTTAAAAACAAATTCCTTGGCCTCTCTAAGTGGCAAAACTTATTTCGGGGAATTTATTGTTGACTGGACTACTAAACCCGATGATAAATCGAAGAAATCTATCACGCATTATTCCTATGGCTATGCTGCTCAATTGGTTATTTTAAATGATAATGGCTCAATACAAAAAGTTGTTGCTGCACATGATGCAGGAAAAATTATGAATCCTACTCTTTTTGAAGGGCAAATTGAAGGCGCAGTTGCGATGGGTTTAGGTTATGCCCTTACCGAAGACTTTGTTATGGAAAATGGTTTCCCGAAAAGTTTTAGAT
>JAGGUP010000098.1 GCA_021158405.1 Bacteroidales bacterium | reverse complement strand
TTGCCGCCGGCTTCCTTCAGATTCCACCTCACGATGGACACCCTTGCCTTTGGCTAACGTTTCCCACTGTCAAGGCACGTTCGGGACTTTCACCCTATAGTTATCGCCCATGCCGGGCGCACAAAAAGAACCAGACAAGCAAACGCCTATCTGGTTCTTCGAATTTAAATTATCAAGAAATATTATTTTGCTTTTGGTTTAAAAACCACCTCTATCTCATCAGCATTCGTAAAAAAAGCAGTAGCTATTTCTTGAATATCTTTAACAGTAAATGAAGTTAAAATATCCTCATAATTAGCAGGATCATTGGTATTAATACCATCATAATAATAGGTATAAAGACTTGACATCCAGTATTTATTATGCATTTTAGATTGTTCACGTGTTTTCAACATATTTTTCACACTTTTATCTAAATCAATAGCCGTAGGACCTTCTTTAATAATTTTATCTATTTCCTTATAAATCAAAGATTTCAAATGATCAGCTTTTTCGGGAGCACAATCGAAATACATCGTAAGCGTAGCTTCGCTTTTTGGATAATGCTCGGTACTCGCTCTCACTCCAACACCATAAGTACCACCTTCTTCTTCACGAACAGTTTCTGTATAACGAAGATCCAAAATAGCTTTGATAATGGACAATCCTAATCTATTGTATTGGGTATAATCCATTTCCTTATTAAAAATCACATTGACATTGCTTTTGGGTGTAGTAAAAGCAATCTCAATCTCTTTTTCTGTTTTTCCTTCCGGAACATTCACTTGATTGTCCTTCCAACTTTCCTCTCTTTTAATATCTGTAAGCGACCCTAAATATTTTTCAACTAAAGGTTTTAAGGTTTTTTCGTCCACATTTCCTACAATAAAGAAGGTAAAATCACTGGCATCCTGAAAACGGTCTTTATACATTTCTTCGATGAGCTCCATATTTACATCATCAAAAAATTCAGCATTCATAATTCGTGTTCGAGCATTATAATCTGTCAAAATCATACTCAGCGAATCTTGCATAATTTTTCGAGGATCATTTGCTAAATTACTCATATAAGCCGTATAACGTCCCTTAAGTGCATTGTGGGCATCGGCATCGAATCTTGGATGTTCAAAATACAAATAAACCAATTGCAGCATAGCCTCCAGGTCTTTCGGAGTAGACGTTCCCTGTATTCCTTCAGTTAACTCACCCAAATTCGGTGCTACTTCCACTTTCTTTCCTGTTAGCATTTTTTGTAAACTGATAGCATCAAAATCTCCAACACCATAAGCATTCATAAATGTATTTATCATCATAATGGAAGGAACATATTTCACATCAAAAAGCGAGCTTCCTCCTTTACTAAATGAGGTAAGCGAAACGGCATCTTGCTCATAATCCGCATGACGAAAAATAACTTTTACACGATTGCCTAATTTCCATTCAACCGCATCAAAATCTTTCAGCTTTTTAGAAAAAATAACCTTAGAACCTTTTAAATCTTCGGAAATTAATGACTCCCCGGCAGCTTCATCCACATAGGGAGTTATTTCTGCTTGCTTTACTTTCTCAATAATAGCAAGAGCCTCTGCTTCAGTTAGATGTTTTGCATTTTCGCTGGGTCCTGTCACAATAATGGTTTTATTTTTATCAACCAACCATTCTTTTACTTTAGCATTCACCTCATCCACAGTAATTCCAGGCAATTCATTTCTTATAAAATCCATTTCATAGTCAAAACCGGGTGTGGGGGCTTTGGTAAGAAAATATTGTTGAATTTCACGACAATAACGGTCATTCGAAATTTTGTCTTTTTGCTTATAGGCACTTTCCATTTGAGTGAGGAGATTTGTTTTTGCTCTTTCCAACTCGGTAGCCGCAAAACCATAGCGTTTTACTCTTTCCGTTTCCGTTAGAATAGCCTCCAAAGCAATATCTTCTTGATCAGGATTGGCGGTAACACTTATTGTATACGCATCATAATAGCGAACAAATCCACCATAGCCACTATTCCCAGAGATAAATGGAGGTGTTCCTTTTTGCAAAAGTTCTGCAATTCTTGTGCGCATCATCGTATTGTACAAATTAGTGATATACGTTTCACGCATATCCTTCAATGTTTTTTCTTGCTCATCTTTATTGTTATGAACTATATAAATACTAACGGAAGATTGAGGCGCTTCCTTATCGGTAGCCAATACATAATAGGTTTCCTTGTGATCAGGAACTTTATAACCTTCGCGATTGCGACGATTATCTACAGCTTTAATTTTAGAGAAAAGCGCTTTGACCTTAGCTTCTACCTCATCTACATCAAAATCGCCAACTACAGCAATCGCTTGTAAATCTGTACGATACCAGTCGTGATAAAAATTACGAATCGTTTCATATTCAAAATTATTGATAACATCATAATCTCCAATCACATCGCGAACAGCATATTTTGAGCCCTTAAATAAAACGGGAAACATTTGCCTTTGAATTCGAAAACCGGCATTTCTTCGCGTTCTCCATTCTTCAGAGATAACGCCTCTTTCATTATCAATTTCTTCATCGGTAAGAAGCAAATAATCAGACCAATCGTGAAGAACCAATAAACAACTATCGAGCAAACCAGGTTTTGTTGTTGGTACATCACTTAAGTTATAAACTGTTTCGGCAAAGGATGTATATGCGTTGATATTTGAACCAAAAGCGACACCGTTTTTTTCAAGAAAATTTAAAATTCCTTTCCCTTCAAAATGCTCTGTTCCATTAAAAGCCATGTGTTCAAGAAAATGGGCCAATCCATTCTGATTGTCATTTTCGAGTAAAGCGCCAACATTTTGAATCATATAAAAACTTGCCCTTTCCTTGGGCTCTTCATTATGTTTAATATAATAAGTAAGTCCATTTTCTAAGATGCCCGTCCGAATTTCAGGGTCAAAAGGAACTTTTTTTGTTAAATCGATGCTTTGTGCAAACACCATCCCCGAAAGGAATAATACATTGAGTAATACTGAAAATGTTTTTTTCATAGAAGTTAACTTTTTATTCAATTTTAGAATAGAATTAATGTTAATTTTTCACTCTTATTAAATTGAATGTGTGAATAATGAATATATCAATTTTTTTAAACAGCAAATAATGTTTGGTCGCTATCTAAAGTTTTACAAACTTAATAAAAAGGGCTATTCAATCTTGTTTTTTATGGTTTATTTTTGATTTTCAAAACCCAAAGCTCTACCATTTCAGTATTGCGCCAGTTTTGGTTTCTTTGTGTTTTTTTTGAAGCTTGGCTTACTTTTTTTTGTGTGAAATATTCTTTTTGGAATCGCCCACCCTTAGCTAATTCTTCTTCGATAGGATGAAGCTTATTCAGTCCGGTAATTTGGGCTAAATTTGAGAATAAAAGAACCACTCTTCCATTGATTTCAAGATGCTTTTCGGCTTCTTCAAAAAATCGAGGAAACAATTGGGAATCGTAATAAATTGCTGCATCCATACCAGCCACATCATATTCGGCAGGAAGCCATGGCGGATTAAAAACAATTAATTCTGTTTTTGACTGAATGTCTGAAAACAAATCGCCGTAAATCAATTCTATTTTTGTGCTAAGATTATTTTTATTCAAATCTTCATTCAATCCAATAATCGCATTTGGATTAGAATCTGTTCCAACTACTTGCTCAAAACCATGTTTGATTAACTGAAAAGTAAGTACTCCACTCCCAATGCCAATATCAATTGCTGACTTTTTCTCTCCTTTGTATGTTTTCAACCAACTATTGAAAAGTTTCAAATGTTCAAATCGAGTGGGAAAATAAGTTCCAAACCAAGGATGAATTTTCCTGCCTAAAACGGGAATATCCAAGCCTTTTTGATACCATTGCCAAGAACTGTTTAATCCTTGAACCTGCGGAAAGGGCAATAAAAAAGTATCTAACCCTGGATACAAGATCTTAAACCAGCCAATTTCTGGAGCCTTTTTCACTATTAATTGATGATGGCTTACAAGCAGCAATAAGCGTTGGGAAAATTCGTGAAACACGGAGCGGAAATCGCGCTGACTTTGAAAAGATTGATCTTTTAATTTCGCTCCACTCGGTTTGTCAACTTTGAGAATTCCACTCGTTTTAATGTGTTTTTTGAGTGCGCTTAACACTTTAAGACCGCTACTGTAATAATCGGAAATCAATACAGAATAACCCTCCATCAGAGCATCAACAGCCATTTGCGGATCCATTTGTCTAGTATAGGAAACAATATCAATATTGGTAATAATAGGTTCTGGACAAACAGCTTGAATTTCCTTATTCGAGATTATTACAGCTAATTTTTTCTTCACTATTTTTTGGTTTCTATGATGATTAAAAAGCAAGACAAAACATATTTACCTTGATAATGAGCGAATAATATGATTATTTCAACATCAATTCCATCAATTTTATTGCAGCTATTTCTCCCTTTTTCTTAATAAGATCTCGAGGAGTGTCATCACCAATTTCAAAAGTTACTGATTCTGCTCCTAATTCATAAAAAAGAAAGCTTGTAGAACTGATTTTGGGACCGTCTAAACCGCCAGGTTTTATATTGGGATCAAAATTTGGAATATCCTCAGTCATAGCTTGAATCATATCGGGAACGAGGCCAGGCATATTTCCTTTTAATTCCGGATCGATGGTATAAAAAATATCATGAAAAGTAGAATGAAAATCGACTCCAAAATAAAATTCCCCCTTTGAGCTTTCTAATTTATTTGTCAGAAAAGCCTTAACTAAAGTTGTTTCTTTTTGATTAAAATCTTCCCAATCGCGGTTTAAATCAATGCCACCTGTATTATGCCTCCAATGTCCATTATCAACTCCATCGGGATTAACCATAGGAATTATATAGGTATTGTATTCATCACGAAATCTTCTGGCTAATTCATTATCAGTAGCTATCGCTTCAACAAAAGCTTTCATTGCCAAATAACCCGTCACTTCGGGTGGATGCTGACGCGATAAAACTATAATCATTTTTTTATCATCCGCTACACCAATTTTAAGCACTGGAATTGGTCTGCCATCTCTACTCTCTCCAATCGTAGATTTTGTGATATAAGAAATCGTAGCCAAATCATCAGTCCAATCTTGCATGTGCTTTGAGGTAATCAATTCCTGTGCTGCAACCCATAAAGTATCGGTACTAACAGAAAGCTTCATTGTAATATTACTTGGAGCTCCTCCTTCCATAATTGATGTGGTATCAGGCAAATAATTAATTGAGTCTAAATTGTTCCAAGAAAGTCCATCTCTACTCAATTTAGGGTAATAACGATGACTAACGCCCTCCAAATAAGTGAGTTTAAGATAGATATTCTTTTCCGAATTCGACCAAATTTTAAACGCATACCAAGGGCTACCGTTAATAGGTGTGTTTTCGGGAGTGATGAGCGCTGAAACCAATGTATCATTAGTTAAAACAACGCCATTTAATCTTGCTCCATCAAAATCGTTGGAGCAATAAATTCCATTTCCCAAATCAAATGTTTTCTTTAACTGATATTGAATAGGTTTTGTCAATGTACTGACGCGCACAATGGGCTCCTGGCCTTTCCACTTGGGGTCTTGATTACAAGCCGATAAAAATAAAATACTTGTAAATAATATTAACAGGCTATTCACTTTAAATTTCTTCATAACTAGATAATTATTTATTTTAATCTTTTTTTTTCTTTGTCTTGGAATGATCTATTAGAGCGATATATAATTAAAATGTAAATTGCAATTCGCTTAAATTCCTATAGATACCTTCTTCCATTTTCATTAATTTTTCGTGGTTTCCTTGTTCGACTATTTCACCAAGCTTAACGACCACAATATTATCTGCTTTCCGAATGGTGGACAAGCGATGGGCGATAACGATAGAAGTTCGACCAATCATTAATTTTTCCAGCGCATCTTGTACCAATTTTTCTGATTCTGAATCTAATGAGGAAGTAGCTTCATCCAAAATCAATACTTTTGGATTTTTTAATACTGCTCTGGCGATTGCAATTCTTTGACGCTGACCTCCTGAAAGTTGCGTGCCTCTTTCGCCAACGAGCGTATTTAATTCTTCAGAAAAACGACTGATGAATTCCATAGCATTGGCTTGAATAGCGGCATTTAAAATTTCTTCTTCTGTTGCAAAAGGATTACCATAGGCGATATTTTCTTTAATTGTACCACCAAATAAAAAGATATCTTGGGGAACCAAAGCAATCTGACTTCTTAAAACAGATAAAGGAAAATCCCGACTATCAATTCCGTCAAAAAACAATTCTCCCTTATTTGGAGAATGCAACAATAAAAGCAAAGAAGCAAGTGTACTTTTGCCCGCTCCACTTGAACCCACCAATGCAATCAGTTTATTAGAGTCAATCTCCAAATTGATATTCTTAAGCACTTTTTCATCGGGTCGGGAAGGATAAGCAAAACTGAGGCCTCGAAAACTAATTCTTCCTTTCAATCGGAATTTTTCCTCAATTTCATCAACTTCAGAAATAGCTTCTTCATTTTCATCGAATATTTCAAAAAGATCTTCTGTAGCACCAATAAATTTCTGGATATTGGCAAAAACAGCCGCCATACCTCCAATGTTTCCGCCCACAAAAACAGAATAAATAACGAAGGAAAAAAGATCCCCCGAATCTAATTCTCCGGCAGCCATAAATCTTGAACCTTGCCACACAACAGCAGAAATTGCTCCAAACAATCCGAGGATAATAAAAGAAGAAAATGCACCTCTATACTTTCCGCTTTTCATTCCTAAATCGGCAATTTCTATTGTTTTTGCTTTATAGCGAGCCATCTCAATAGCCTCATTGGTAAAGGCTTTCACACTTTGAATTCCCTGCAGCGTTTCCTCCACGATCGTATTTGAATCGGCTACGCGAGCTTGAACATCTTTGGAAAACCTACGAATAAATTTCCCGAAAAACCTGCTAAGTATCATCACAGGTGGCAGAATTACCAACATAAATAAAGTTAGCTTAACAGAAGTAATAGCGAGCAGAGTTGTTCCACCTATAATAATAATGATCTGCCGGATAAATTCCGCCAGTGTCGTTGTTAAAGTCTCCTGCAATAAGGTTACATCTGCCGAAATCCGACTATTCAATTCCCCTACTCTTCTTTGTTCAAAAAATCGTAATGGCAACTTTATAAGATGATTATAAGTAGCGCGTCGCAAAAGCGCAAGCGATTTTTCAGTAACATTTACAAATAAAACAACTCTAAAATAGGAAAATACAGATTGAATAATAAGTACTACAATAAGGAAAAGTACAGTTTGATTAAGTGTTTGCTCAAGCAATCCCTGACCTCCTGCTTTTACGATATCTCCCAGCAATTTTGGAAAAGCCAGATTTGC
>JAGGUP010000121.1 GCA_021158405.1 Bacteroidales bacterium | reverse complement strand
CTGTTTTTTTAGCTGAGCTGTTATCCTTTGTTTTTTCATTTGAGCTGTTACAAGCAACGAGGCTTAATGCAAAAAGTCCTATTAATGTAAATTTTAATGTTTTCATTTTTTTTATTTAAATTATTAATGTGCAAACGTACGTTAAAACATTATATGTTGCAACATATATTTGAGAAATTTTGAAAATATTTGTTATCACGTTTATATTCAGTCCAATACAATTAATAACATTGTCGTTATTTTTTATGTGTAACGTTTTTTTGCATTGGTGGTAAGGTATGTGTTAAGTTATTTTTATTCTAAAAAAATTATTTTCAATTGTTTCATAATGGTACAACTTATTCTCCGTTAGCGCTTAACTAGAAAAAGTGGGAAAATGTTAAAAGAATTGAGAAGATAATGGCAGACACTTGCTTGAGGAAATCAGGGTGAGGAAAATCCAATAGTTCACTATTTTTTACTAAGGGCTTGTTACGAAATAAGTTCTCTGAATCAGGCGAAGTTATTTTGTTCGGTAACGAGGCAAAAAACGCAGGCATAGCAGAGCTACGGTGAGGCTTTTTAACAAAGTTAGTGGGCAAAAGAACGAGCATAAACGGAGTAGTTATTTCGCAACAAGCCCTAAAACAAATTATCATAATAATATGTTTATCAACTCATTAAAAAATACGTCACGCTTTTTATTATCTATCGGCTGACGGACTCGAGCGTGTCAGTCCGATGACTGATTCAATTCTCGGTCCCGCTACAAGAAAAATCTCGAAGTAAAAACTTCATGCTTTTTGTATTTTCAGGACAAATTTTTTAAGAACCTCCGAGCTTATACCAAAACAAACCTATATATTCATGTATAGCGGCTTCCATCTTTTTTATGTTGTTAGAAGACGGAATCCAATACCAAGGGTCTTTCTCTTTACTTATTTTTACCAAATGGTTGCTTGGCGCGGCTAGTGGATTTAAGCCTGCTTTACGGAATAGATATATGCTTCTCGGCATATGAATGGCACTTGTTACTACAATTAGTTGGGAGGAATCTCCATGCATAGACTTATATTCAATGGCTTCCTGCCAGGTATTTTCCGGTTTCTTTTGGGTGGATACAAGACTGGAGTCAACGCCTAATAATATGGCAGTTTTTGCCATTATTTCGGCAGAAGTAATTTTTTCGCGATTTCCCCAACCGGAAGTTATTAATTTCCCATCTGATAAAATACACAAGATTCGAATTCCTTCAGATAAACGTGCTAAGGCTGCCTCTGATAATTGATCGTTGGGAGCTAAACGCACGTCATTAATAAAGCCAGCACCTAAAACAAGAATATTTACAGGTTTATCTAACGCTTTCAAATCCTTGTCTGAGATAGTGTTGTACTGTTTTTCAAGCGCGTTCACTAATAAATCAGGAATAAAAGGAGTACTAATTAATAGCAACCAAGCAAGAGATATCCAAGCCAATCGGCGAGCAGTTTTTTTCTTTTTGAACAGAAGAAAAACAAGTGCAAAAATGGACGTTGTCCAAAAAAGCGGAAGAGGAAGGATTAAATGTGAGATGATTTCGCGCAAAGTAATTTAGATTTTAAAGACCCTGCTAATATAGTTCAATCGACCGATAAAATAGTCGAAAGGACCGATTTTTATAAAAAGGATTAAAAGCTTTTATAGGTTTGAATTATTTGTATTTTTGCAATCCTTGAAATTAAAAAGGGCGATTAGCTCAGTTGGTTTAGAGCATTACCTTGACAGGGTAGGGGTCACTGGTTCGAATCCAGTATCGCCCACTTTTTAAATTTTAAAATATATTCCACTTACGTATTATACTCTTTGTGTTTCAATAAGATTTATATTGGATTTTCCGGTAATCTTCAAAATCGATTACAGATTCATAATAGCATTGAGAATACTGGATGGACTGCCAAATATCAGCCTTGGGAAATTCTGTATTTCGAAGAGTTTGAAACCAAATTCGAAGCAATGAAAAGAGAGAAGCAATTGAAAACTTCACGAGGAAGAGCTTTTGTATGGAATTTGGTTAATAAGATGAAGAATTAAAATTGGTATAGTCCATCAACTGAAGGATAGTTCTTCCAAAAGAACGGCGAAGACCTCACCGCAGGTAATCTCTTTGGAGGAATCCAGTATCACCCACAGAAAATTTATCAAACTAAAAACACACCTAATATCTTGTATTAAGTGTGTTTTTGTTTCAACTAATCTAAATTATAAATATAACTGCAAATTTTTGATTGATTAGGTTTCCTATTTCCCAATCTATTTCAATATTTAGCCGGCAGAATAATCTATTCAAAAAGCACTTTTTGGTTTCTAACATTCTCGCTTGTTATCAAACGAAGAATATAAGTTCCTTTAAATGAATTAGGTAAGTTGAATCTCAAAGTGTTTTCACCATTTGTGAGATTGACTGATTGGCTAAACACTAATTTGCCTGTAATGTCAAGAATTTGTAATGTTCCTAAATCATCCGAAGTGAAAGAACAGGATAAATTAATATTCCCATTCCGTATTGGATTTGGGAATACTAGCAGGCCGTTGTCGACATTCGTTTCATTAAAATCAATATCTTCTATTCCTGTAATTACGCCATTACTGGCAACAAAAAGAGGAACAAAATTTTGATAGTAAATATTCGCAAGGGTTGCATCGTGAATGATTAATGTATTCTCATCGTTACTGTTGTCAGCAGCGGCACTCCAGTTGTGTGAACCTGTTAATACCAATGGATCCGATGTGGGATCGCCTTGATCAACAATCATATATTTATTGTGCATAGTTCCGGGACCGGGATAAAAGACATAATGCGTTGAACCTAAAGCTGCAAGTAAAGTTGTGTTAACGGTGCTTGCATTATTGCCCTGAGCATTTGTGAGCATATTTACATTGCTGTTTAATGCAATAGCATTAGCTATTTCATTACGTGTCAGCAACATGGTAGCAATATTTAAATCGTTATTTGTTGAATTGATATTTTCCACGATTTTAGCGTTTATACCATCTGAAGGACTAAAATAAGATTCAACACGTTTTCCGCCAATTTCAAACTCGTGTGGTGTATTGTTCTTTTTATTGAATCCGAAAAGAGCATTTGCGGCATTTGCTGTATTTGTTGTTGATCCCCACATTTCTTCAAATTCAATTTGATAGGTTCGAGCCAGACTCTGATCTTGTACGATGATTACATTATTAGCATCAACATTGATTTGACCATCCGTAAGATTGGTTGATCCGGTCCAAACAATTGGATCGTTTGCATCAGCGGATTGTGCATCAAAAATCACGAATTTATTGTGCATAATTCCTGTTCGGTTAAATTCGTCCGGACCAATTAATACATGAACATCCGAACCCGCTAATTCGTCAACTCCATAATTTGCAGTGGTACCACACCCAATTACTCGAACCTGAACATCACGATCTGCAGCAGCTTTTAGGGCATTACTAATGTTGCTTATTCCGGAATTATTAGAATTGTAAATAGCTAAATCGATTGTGTACTTAGCTCGATCTATGTATTTTATCAAAGTATCATCAATAGTCTGGGGAAGCTGAATTGCATCTATACCAGTAGAATAATCAACATCAACAGGAGTGTTAAAATAAGCCGTTATTTTTCCGCTTGAGTTAGAAATTGTAGCAAAGGGTACTATTCCAGAAAAAGCAGTATCATTTCCATTTATAGAAAAAGCTTGTGTCCAAATTATTTGCCCGGCATCAAACCCAGATAGTTCAATTGTGTGATTGGTTGTTTCTCCAGTACCGTTTGCCAGATTTGCTTTTACATCTTCGGCAGATAGGCCGTAAAACATTTGGGTAGTTCCTGTGATATTGGTTTCCCAATTGAAATCGAGATCTGTTTTTGTAAAGTTCGTATTTATCAAGGCAGTTGTGAGATAAATGGAGCTAGTTTGCTCAATATCATTAATAGTGCGAGGGAGCAATTGATAACCATCTGATGGGTTTGTATAATGATATTGTGATAAAATTCCGGTTAAATTCACGTCGCCACTAGGGATCGTTTGCCCAACTATATCGGTCTGTGAAGATTTAACATAAATATATCCGGTTTCGTTATTAGCGGAGGTAAACGCATATTTATTTTGTGAAAAAACGGCTCCGGCATCAGTTAATGTTACATCTTTTATTTGCACTAACCTTGCTTCGTAAGTCTCTGTTAGTTCTTCAGGTGTTAATATAATTGGTTCTGGCAGAGTGTTTCCGGATGAATTGACAATTACGCTAGTCAAAGGATCTATCTCAAGCAATTGGTTGTACATTTTAAGTGATCCGGTAATAGTAACCTCATCGCCAAGATTTACATCATTAATCAGTGAGCCATAGGCTGCAATACCGGCCGTATTGTCTTGAAAATAACGAATAGAACCTAATTCAGCTCCGTTTGTAACAATACCTGTAACGGTTACAACTGTTCCTATTGACATGTCTCTTGCTTCTAAAATGGTGTTTTGCGCCATCGTAAGAGCCGAAATACCTAGGAAAACTAAGGAAAGGGTAAATATTTTTTTCATGATTTGTATTTTAATAATTAAATATTTTTATCAAATATCTGAGCTAAGTTTCTTGAAGTTTAGTATTAATCTAAACCAATTACGCTATGCTACTTTATCAGCTTAGCTGTGTTGTATTTTATTTGAAAAAATTGGGTTACAAACGTACAAGTATTTTTCAAGTAATTTTAGCTAAAAGGAATAAATTTATTGATAAAGAACTGATAACTTTTTGCTTTTTGAATTATTCCAGATAGAGCAGATTAATTGAATAGAAAGCTTGAGTTTAATTACGGTATGTTTTAAACCCGAATATAGGGTGCCATTTTAGCTGTTAACCCCATTTCATTCCAAATAGTATTTACGGCCACTTCCCATTTTAAGGCACTCACTCCGGGTCTTGTTCCTGTTATTCTGTAAGCATCATTATTATAAAAAACCTCGAGTCGTTCTTTTGTTTGAGGATTGATGGTTTGTAAGTCGTTAAAATTGAAAATAAGGGCTTCTTTCTTTTTAAAATCGATTTTTATTTTATCTCGATACAAACTAACATCGGCAAGGCCTATAGCTTTTAATTTACCACTGGCATCGTTCTTAAATACATTCATGTCAATATCGGTATAAAATGCTTCTTGGAAATTATTCTGGTATTTCGCTCTAACATAATTAACAAATTCTTTTTCTTCCCACAGAAACCAATCTCTCGCATTTTCAAAATGCAATTTTCCTTCTCCTTTGCGCGAATAAAAACCATATTCATCTACATGTATTTCATAATTACACGTACTGCAATGAAAATCATTTCCTTGAGCTCTAAAAGAATCTATGGCATTGCATTCGGGACATAAATAGAGGGTATGACCAATATGCTCAGCTCTTTTCTTCGATTTGATCTTTATCATTCGACTTTTCTGAAATTCAACATCATCGTGATGCATAGCGTTTGTTAGACCATCAAATAATTCATCTGCGCTTAACTCTTTTACTTGCTCAGCCGTGAATGCGAGTTTATATTCTATAATCATTGGGTAAGAGCGCAAAGCGTAAGCCCAGCGAGGGTTTAGAATATTCATGCCCTTTAAAATAGGAACAACAACGGGCACTTTCAGCATCTTTATTAGCTTACCAATAGAAGCATCCATAGGCGATGTACTTCCCGACCAATTTCTTACCGCTTCGGGAAATATGCCTACATTTTCGCCTTGATTTATTACAGCTATAATATCACGAATTACTTGACTATCGCGCATATTTTTCTTCTTTGGTATAGTTCCCAAACGGGTTAAGAAAAAGCGCAATAATGGATTTCTAAAAACGGCATCTGAAGAAACAAAATGAGTGAAATATGGCAAGAAATAACCGGCAACAAACGGATCCCAAAAACCCACATGATTGGCTAAAACCAGATAGGGCGATTTTAAATTCTTTACTTCATCAGGCAATTGCTTTTTTACTTTATAATAACGTGTAAAAGAGGTAAATAAAAGATGTACTAACAATCGAATGGCTAAACTTGTAGGGTATGCTTTCTTTTGACTCATAAAATATTTTCTATAAATAACTTATGTTGCGCAAGCTTTTGATATTTTATTTTATATGTTTGGGCTAAAGCCCAGTTTCTACTTCTTTGTTATTAAACGCCATAAATGGCGTTGCTAATTATGTTGTTTTTTTCACGTTATTATCAGGCACGACATTTATGTCGTGCACCAAATTGTATAAAAACAAAACGGGCTTTAGCCCAAACTTTTCTAATTATTATGTTCATTATTTTTTTTGATTAAAAAGATAAATCAGCGTAGAAGTCATAGTAGAAACGCCGGTTTTAAATGTTGGCTCAAAATCTGGATAAAAGGAGGAATTATGAAGTCCGGGTAATACTGTTCCATTCTTTAAATGATCTTGATATTTTGCTTTGTTTACACCGCCTAACCAAAATAAAGCAATAGGAATATGTTCTTCAGTAAGTCCATATTTTCCGAAATCTTCGCCAACTGTAAGTGGTTCAACTTGAATTACATTTTCATCACCCAAAAGTTGTTTCATGGGTTCGATGGCTCTTAAGACCAGATTGGAATTGTTTACAACCGGTGGAGTAAATTGATTGGAAGTTTTAACAATTGGCCATTTTTCTTCCGGTAATCCGGCCGAAATTGCAATTCCTTTTGTGATCCGATTTAATGCTTCTAAAATATGCTGATAAACAGCCAGATCGAAAAAACGAACAGTTAATTGGAGATCAACCTCGTCAGGAATAATATTGTGCTTAGTGCCGCCATGAATAGATCCGACTGTAACAACTGCAGGATGAACAGGATTTATTTCGCGACTTACTATAGTTTGAATAGCCAAAACAATCCGTGAAGCTAATACTACAGGATCGACAGTTGTATGTGGCATTGCGCCATGACCACCTTGACCGAAAACCTTGATATCTATACTATTAACTCCTGCAAATATGGCTCCCGGGAAATAACCAATTGTTCCAGTAGGAAGCTCTGCATTTACATGATAAGCTAATGCATAATCAGGTTTTGGAAAACGTTTAAAAAGTCCGTCGGCAATCATGGCATTTGAACCGCCGCTAATTTCTTCTGCCGGTTGGGCAATAGCTACGATTGTTCCTTGCCACTCTTTTTTCATGCTCACCAAAGTTTGTAGAGTTCCCAGCCAGGTTGTCATATGTATATCGTGCCCACAAGCATGCATCACGGGAGCTTCTTTTCCTTCAAAATCTTTTGTAATTATTTGACTGGCAAATGATAAACCTGTATTTTCTTTAATGGGTAAGGCGTCCATATCGGTACGGAGAAGAATGGTTTTTCCGCTTCCGTTTCTATAAACGCCAACTACGCCATTGCCACCAACATTTGTTGTGACTTCAAAACCCATCTCGGTCAATCGAGCGGCCATTTTTTTTGACGTTTTAAACTCCATCAGTGAAAGTTCAGGGTTTTGATG
>JAGGUP010000081.1 GCA_021158405.1 Bacteroidales bacterium | reverse complement strand
ATGCAATTCGTCAAGCGAAAAAGTTGATACTGCATTCAATTTTTTAAAAGTCTCATTTTTTGGATTGAAAGAGTAAAAGCCATCGTTTGCTGCAACATAATATTTATCCTTTGATGTTTTTAGTACATCGGCTAATTCGTTATCTTTTTTTTTGTTAGGATTTTTCGGATCAGTAGAGATTTTTCTAAACATTTTTTTTTCAGTATCAAAGATGAGGATGTCTATATCTCGCCCCCCAACCCAAATATCACCATTATCATCACCCCACAAAGCATGATATTTATAATCGGCTTGCGCTATTGCTTTATGACTAAAATGTTCAAATTTCCCGGTATTAATTTCAAATCGAGATAAAGTTCCGTCTATTGTTTCAATCCAAAGTGTAGAATCTGATTGGAGTAAGATTTTTCTTACATGATTGCTTCTCAGTGTATGAGGTAAGAAAGGGCTGCTTTTAAATCGTTTAAAAGTTCCTGCTTCTCGATTATACCTATTCAACCCATTTGATGTGCCGACCCAAATATTTCCTTTTGTATCTCCGGTTATAGATGTAATGAAGTTATTAGAAATAGAAGTAGAATCGTGTATAATATTTTTGAATACAATAAATTTATTGCCGTCAAATCGGTTTAAACCATCGTCGGTAGCTATCCAAATATAACCGTATATATCCTGATAAATATCATTTACCACACTATTACTTAGTCCATTTGAGTGATTCAAATTTGTAAAAGCAGCATATACATCTGTATGAATTTCTTGTGACCATATTGATATAGGCAAAAAATAAAATAAGATTAAAAAGATTAATCTTGAAACTGGATGCGTCTTTTTATTAAATAAACGAAACATAGTTCAAATCCACTAATAAATGGTTAGGTGTAAAAGTATGAATAATTATTCTAACCCTATGGAATGATACTGTAAAAGCCATGGTAATTAATAGAAGTGAGTTAAAGGTTTTTGCTATTTTTGCTTAAAATTATTGCTTTCCTATGAAACGTATTCTTCTGCTTCTTTTAATCCTCTGTCTGGTTTCCCCAATCCAAAGTCAAACAAATTATCCTTCAGACTATTTTCGGTCGCCTATTGATTTTAGAATACTACTTTCCGGTACATTTGGAGAATTGCGTTCTGATCATTTTCATACAGGTATTGATATAAAAACACGTGGAGTTGAAGGCGCTTCTGTTTTTGCCGCAGCTGATGGCTATGTGAGTCGGCTTAAGATTTCTGCTTTTGGAACAGGAAAAACTATTTATTTGACGCATCCAAATGGCTACGTAACCGTGTATGGGCACTTGAGCAAATTAGAGGATAGTTTGGCTATTTTTGTAAAGCAACAGCAATATAAACGGAAATCTTTCGAAGTGGATTTGTTTCCAAAAAAGGATCAATTTTTTTATAAAAAGGGCGATATTATTGCTTTCTCAGGGAATTCAGGTAGTTCGGGAGGCCCTCATTTACATTTCGAAATTCGAGATGAAAAAACACAGGAACCGTTAAATCCACTTTTATTTGGGATAGAAGTGAAGGATTATATACGCCCAACTATTCGGTCGATTCGTGTCTATCCTATCGGGAAGAAGCCGTTTAATTTGGGCTTAAGTGGATGGGGAGAAAACTATCATTTAAAAGCTGGGGATACCATTGGGATGCCGAAACTATTTTATCTGGGAATCAACACAATAGATAAGCAAAATGATTCTAAAAATAATAATGGCGTTTATGAAGTTGAACTTTTTTTAGATTCAAATAAAGTATATGGCAATCGACAAGAAAGACTGAATTTTTCAACAGGAAGATATATCAATACCTTTATTGATTATGGCTATTATTCTAAGCACAAAAGACGCTATCAAAGAGCTTTTGTCGGTTCCAACAATCGTCTTAAAATATATACTCAGGTTAAAGATAATGGCGTAATTAAATTGCCTGATAAAAGATTACATCAAATACGTTATCAAGTAAAAGATGCCAATGGAAATATATCGCAATTGAATTTCTATGCCTATGGTGAAGATGAAAATAAGTTCGAATCAAATCCGATTGACACACTAAAAAAAGCGGTATTCTATTCAGATCGCGAAAATGTTTTTGAATCTAAAAAGCTGAAATTATTTCTTCCTATAAACGCTTTATACGATAGCCTTTATTTTCATTTCGATGTTTTGCCATCAATCAAAACCAGTTATTCTCCAATTTATCGAATTCATCAAAAAGAGGTTCCCTTGCATACTTTTGTTAAACTAAGCATTGAAATAGATTCTATTCCTGAGTCCATTAAAGATAAGTTGTTAATTGCCAGGATTGAAAGTGGAAGTTATTCTACAAGTACAATTAACTGGAAAAATAACTGGGCAACTTCTTCTATAAGGAATTTTGGCGATTATACCCTTGTTGCCGATACAGTTCCACCTCAAATAAAATGGATCAACTCATCAAAAAACAAGACAATACAAACAGTAGCAAAGCTTAGCTTCATAATAAAAGATGAGCTGAGTGGCATAAAAAGTTACAATGGCTACCTAAATGGCGAATGGGTATTATTTGAATATGATGCTAAAAATAATTTGCTATTTTACACGATTGAGCCCGAACGGTTACTTGACGAGAATAAGATAAAAGTGAAAGTTATTGATGTGCTTGGAAATAAAAGCCTTTTAGAACGAACTTTCAACAAATAGCTACGTTTATCCTTAAAATTGCTACGCTTGCAAATTAAATAATTTTTTTTTGGTGATAACTTGCACTCCTTTAAATTATGCTTAACTTTGTCCACGGAAATATTATCGTCCTGATAATATTTCTTTGGTTAATTATGGTTTGTGTTTGAGGTGCGAACTGGTTATTCGCACCTTTTTTCTTTTCTCCTTTTTTTATTTAAAACAAACATTTCTCATTTTGAATGCGAAAAAGCAATTCCCAGACAGAGGTATATATATATTATGCTATGAACTCTTGGAAAAAGACATTTCTAACAGAATATTTGCTAATTTTGCAAATTCAAAAAACAGAATACACAAAAGACTATGTTTGAAGGATTAAGCGAAAGATTGGAGCGCTCCCTTAAAGTATTAAAGGGTCAAGGAAGAATTAGCGAAATTAATGTTGCCGAAACAGTAAAAGAAATCCGCAAGGCTTTACTCGAAGCGGATGTTAGTTATAAAATTGCCAAAGACTTTACCAATACAGTTAGAGAAAAAGCCTTGGGACAAAATGTATTAACATCGGTTTCTCCCGGGCAATTAATGGTGAAAATAGTTCACGAGGAACTTGCTACTTTAATGGGAGGTGAAACGGCCATTTTAAATACCAAACCTAATCCCAGTATAATCTTAATGTCTGGATTGCAAGGGTCAGGAAAGACGACTTTTTCTGCCAAATTAGCAAGCTATTTAAAAAACAAACAAGGGAAAACGCCTTTATTAGTCGCATGTGATATTTACCGTCCTGCTGCTATTCAGCAGTTAAAAGTACTTGGTGACGAAATTGGTGTCGATGTGTATACTGAAGAAGGAGTACAAGATCCCGTTAAGATTGCCAAAGCAGCTGTTAAGCTGGCTCACGAAAAAGCGTATAATGTTGTAATTGTTGATACCGCAGGTCGTTTGGCAATTGACGAGCAGATGATGACTGAAATTGCCGATATCAAAAGCGCTATTAAACCACAGGAAACTTTGTTTGTGGTCGATTCAATGACAGGTCAGGATGCTGTTAACACTGCAAAAGCATTTAACGATCGACTTAATTTTGATGGCGTAATTTTAACAAAACTGGATGGTGATACCCGAGGTGGTGCTGCTTTAACCATTCGTACGGTAGTTGAAAAGCCCATTAAATTTGTTGGTATTGGTGAAAAAATGGATGCTTTGGATGTATTTCATCCAGAGCGGATGGCCGACCGGATTCTGGGAATGGGCGATATTGTTTCCTTGGTTGAACGGGCTCAAGAGCAGTTTGATGAAGACGAAGCAAAAATCTTACAGAAAAAAATTGCTAAAGATCAGTTCAATTTCAACGATTTTCTGGGTCAGATTAAACAGATAAAAAAAATGGGTAATGTAAAAGACCTTATGGGCATGGTTCCTGGAATGAGTAAGGCGATGAAAAATGTGGATATCGACGATGATGCCTTTAAAAATATTGAGTCCATTATTTTTTCTATGACACCCAACGAACGTGAAAATCCTTCTGTTTTGAATGGAAGTCGAAGAAAACGCCTTGCTGCCGGATCTGGAACTAATATACAAGAAGTAAATCAATTGATTAAACAATTTAATGAGGCACGTAAAATGATGAAAATGATGACCAAAGGCGGAGGAAAAACCATGGCCAATATGATGAATAGAATGGGTGGTCGTCGTTAGTTGCGAATAAAAAAATAAAGTTATGATTCTGATAGATGGTAAAAAAGCAGCAGAAAAGCTGAAAAAAGAAATTGCTACAGAAGTAGCTGCAATGATTGATTCTAATAGGAGAGCGCCTCATTTGGTGGCTATTTTAGTTGGAGAAGATCCCGCTAGTCAGACCTATGTTTCCAATAAGGAAAAAGCCAGTCATGCCGTTGGAATTACTTCATCCATCTATCGCTTATCTGCTAAAACAACTGAAAAAAAGCTGCTTGATCTTGTCGATTTTCTCAATAAAGACGAGGAAGTAGATGGCTTTATTGTTCAATTACCGCTTCCTGAACATATAAATGTAGAACGTATTATTAACAGCATCGATTATCGAAAAGATGTGGATGGTTTTCATCCAATGAATGTTGGTAAAATGGTTCTAGGACAACCCTGTATGGTTTCCGCAACTCCTCAAGGGATTCTCTATTTATTGGAAACTTACAAGATAGAAACAAAAGGAAAAAACATAGTGGTTCTTGGACGAAGCAATATTGTTGGAACACCAATGTCAATATTACTTTCCAGAAAATCCGATTTTGGAAATGCAACCGTAACTCTTTGTCATAGTAGAACTGAAAATTTAACCGAAATCACTCAAAAAGCAGATATTATTATAGCCGCTATTGGGCAACCTGAATTTTTGAAAGCTGATATGGTAAAAAAAGGAGTTGTCATTATTGATGTGGGAATGCATCGCATTGAAGATGAAAATACTGAAAAAGGATATCATTTAACAGGCGATGTAGATTTCAAAGAAATTGCGAAAAAAGCAAGTCTGATAACTCCTGTTCCGGGTGGTGTTGGTCCAATGACGATAGCCGCTTTATTAAAAAACACTTTATTGGCAGCTAAAAAAAATACCCAATGAAAAAATTAATCAATTATCTATTTCTTTTTCTTTTTACTGCAATTAGTGTAAATAGTTTTAGTCAGGATACAAAAGCAAAAAAGCATTCGTATTTCGTTTATAATCCAGAAGTTATAATTTCTAAATTACCCAAGGATGTGGATGAAACTTCGGCTCTGCTTTTTTATAAAGGGAGTCTTTGGACTTTAAACGACAGTGGTGGAAAAGCCGAAATTTATCGTTTGAGTACCAAATCAGGAAAAATCATTCAAACCATCAGCCTAAAGGGTGTTAAGAATGTCGATTTCGAAGATCTTACCCAAGATGAAGATTATATTTATGTTGGTGATATTGGAAATAATATGGGGAATAGAAAAAACTTGGTCGTTTATAAAATTGCTAAGAAAGATATTCCCAGAAAAAAAGATGCCGAAGTAAAAGTAAAGGCGATTCGTTATGCTTATGCCGATCAAATCAATTTTAAAAAACGTTCCCGGAGAAATAATTACGATTGTGAAGCCTTGACCAGCTTGGGCGATCAATTGTATCTGTTTACAAAAGATTGGCTCGATGCCAAGACACGAGTTTATATCTTGCCTAAGAAAAAAGGAAAATACAGTCTTGATGTTTGGAAAGAGTTTGATGCCGATGGTTTGGTTACAGCGGCTGATTTTAATTTGAAAAAAAACGAATTAGTTCTTTTAGGCTATCAGGATTTTATGCCATTTTTATGGACTTTCTCTAATTTTAAAGGCGATGACTTTTTCGGAGGATATGCGAAAAGAATGAATTTTGAACATATCCATGGAGCCCAAACAGAAGGCCTTTGTTTTGAGCCTTCAGGAGATTTGTTTATTAGTTGTGAAGATTCTTATTTTCCACAACGTATTTTTAAAGTTCCACAATCGGAATTGATGGATTCAGTTCAATTAAAACCTTCGTTTTCAGCGGATAATTCTTTGATTTTAAAGGTTAAATACGATGCTACAGAACAAATGATTCATTTGAAAGTTCAAGGTTTGTTTGAAGGAGATTTTCGCTTTGAGTTACTGAATGAAATTTGGCGCACGGAAAATAAGATGAAAATGAAAGCTAAAGATTTAAGTGGAGAAACAATTAATGTGAACGCGAAAAAATTAAAACAGGGACTCTATTATTTGCGTGTGCAACAAAACGACCGCGTGAAAGTAGCGCGCGTATACATTTAAACAGAAAAGGTTTATGGCCGAAGAAATTGTGGACGAATTACTTTTAGAAGGGAAACGGCTTCCTTTGATGGAAGAGTTTTATACTATTCAAGGAGAGGGTTTTAATATGGGACATGCCGCTTATTTTGTTCGCATTGGTGGTTGCGATGTTGGCTGTCATTGGTGCGATGTGAAAGAATCTTGGAATGCGAAACTTTTCCCGGCAACTCCTACAGATAGTATAGTGGCTAATGTGATTAAATATCCGGCGAAAGCGATTGTGGTAACCGGTGGAGAGCCTTTGATGTACAACCTAAATTATTTTTGTTCGGAATTAAAAAAAGAAGGTATTCAACGTTTTCTGGAAACCTCGGGAGCTCATCCCATTTCTGGTGAATGGGAATGGGTATGTTTATCGCCTAAAAAGAATTCTCCACCGCTGAAGCCAATTTATAAGATAGCAAATGAGCTGAAAGTGATTATTGCCAATAAAGGCGATTTTTATTGGGCTGAAAAAAACGCCAAACTTATAACCGAAAATTGTTATTTGTATTTGCAACCCGAATGGAGCAAAGCAGAGCAAATGATGCCTTTGATTACGGATTATGTTATGGCGAATCCAAAATGGAAAATATCATTGCAAAGTCATAAATACATGAATATTCCTTAGGGCTTGTTGCGAAATAACTACTCCGTTTATGCTCGTTCTTTTGTCCGTTAACTTTGTTAAAAAGCCTCACCGTGGCTCTGCTATGCCTGCGTTTTTTGCCTCGTTACCGAACAAAATAACTTCGCCTGATTCAGAGAACTTATTTCGTAACAAGCCCTTAGGTGTTCACATTTATTGCAAAACAAAAAATGCACAGGATTCCAGAAGAAGTTTGAAGTGGTTTTTAAGGATTAGTTTGCTCGTTTTATTCTTCTGTGGTGCTTGAGTTTATAGGTATTCTTGCAATTTTATAGATAAGCAATTGCAAATAAAAAATGGGCAACAATAAGATCAATAATTAAGTAAATAAAAGTGTTGTCAGACATAGGTCTACTTATCCGGATTAGTAGAAATGGAATAAGGAATTTTTAGAAAGACAGTGGTCCCTTTTTCTTCAATCGACTCAACAATAAGATCTCCTTCCAGTATTTCGACTAGGTTTTTTGCTGTGGATAAACCAATTCCTAATCCATCATACAATACTTGACCTTCGTTTTTCCAAACTTTGGAAAAATTCGTAAAGATTAGATTGAGCTTTTCCTTCGGTATTCCAATGCCTGTATCTTTTACATAAAATTGCAAGAACTCATCATGTGGAAGCAATCCTATTTTAATAGAACCTTCACTGGTGAATTTTAATGAATTATCGATTAGATTGCTCAGGATTTTGTAAAGTATGCGTCTATTTGATTCAAAGACCTTTTTGGGAATTGATTCTATTTCAAGAATCATTTCTATTCCTTCCTTATATAAAGAATCTCTTTTATAGCGATATTCATCGAGTAAATCATTCAAAAGATCAACTAAGTCAATCTTTTCTCTTTTCATGTTTTTTCTAGGTGCAAACTGCAAAGTGGCCACTTCAATAATATCATCTAATAAGCCCGTTAGGTGGTGAGCAGAACTGATAATTTCATTTAAAAAGTCTTGTTGATCTTCGTGAGAGATATCGTTGTCGCGCAATAAACTTGAAAAACCCACAATGGCATTCATTGGCGTTCTAATTTCGTGCGAAATATTGGCTAAAAACGCTCCTTTTAAGTTCTCTGCTTCTAGCTCTTTTCGTTTAAGCTCTTCCTTTAAATGAAGAATTTTAGTTTCAAGTTGCTTAATATCATTTACCTTCTGCATCTTTCTTTTTTTAAGCGTTCCAAATATAGGATAATTTATCAAAAAATAGAGTATTATTGAAAAATATACAATTTATTGAAAAATAATATTAGCAGTAACTAATTGTAAAACAGCGTTATGGAATTATTGTACTCAAAAATAGAAAAATATTCCATTTTTTTGGGTAACGTTTTAGCCTTTTTAACCATAAATAGAAAAGTCATTTTACGAAAATTATTAGAAATTAAAAATAAAATAAATTATACATATGAAAACACTAACAAATATTCTAGTAAGCTTATTGATAATCTCATCATTCGGCTTTTCAACTGCTTTTGCTGAGGGCATTCACTATGAAGGTTATGTAGTTTATGGAGAAAACCTTCAATTTCCGATGCCTCAAATTATGGCCAATCTTTACGATTCAAGTGGAGAGTTTGTGGCGAGTACTATAACGGATAAAGATGGAATATTTGCTTTTGATGACTTAAAAGCAGGGGAGGCTTATTCAGTTCAATTTAACACAGAACTTGATCCTTTTGGTGTTGATTTAGCGGATGCTTTTTTATTGTTAAAGTACTTGTACAGAAGAGTTGACTTAAGTGATTTACAGTTAGCTGCTGCAGATGTTAATGACGATAATAAAGTTAATTTTTCTGATTTCGCATTTATAGTAAGTCAGTGGTATTTACGTGGAGAGGAATTCCCGGCAGGCGAATGGGTGCTTCCCGTATGGACTTTTACCCCTTCGGCTTTAAAATCTGCTGCTGCAGAGGCAGGTCCTGATGGTCCTATTACGATTGTAAGTCAGTCCGATATCTCTAGTGATTTGGAACCTGTAATTAAAGAAGGATCAACTCGATTAAATAAAACAAAAGAGTTTTCATATAACGAAAACCAATTTGAAATAAATCTTCCAATATCATTTGTGCAAAGTCAAAAAGTATATGGTTTAGGATTAGAAATGGCCTTTAATAATTTGGATATTGAAATTATAGGTATCCAATCAAGTTTTGATAACATTGATTATGTGATTGATGGAAATTCGTTCAAATTAAGTTGGGTGAGCGATCAAGGGGAATCATTTGTTGCAAATCAAGATTTTCTTGAATTGAGGGTTCGATTGAATAATCTGGAGGACGCGGAAGTATTGCTAAGTAATATCTCTGATGCTCAGTTTGTGGGTGAAAATGGTGAGTTGTTGAAGGATGTACAATTGAATATGCCAATATTGAAAAAATCTATCAGTGAAGTTTCGATAGGAAACCCTTTTCCGAATCCGGGAAATAGTGAAGTCAACTTTGCTATTAATCAAGCTTATAATGAAAATGTTCAGGTAGAAATATACAATCTGTCCGGTCAATTGGTAAAACAAATTAACGTATCCTCCAGAAGTAATAAAATTACAATTTCAACCTCAGAATTGCCTAATGGTTCTTATTTATGCTCTTTGATTATAAATGACAACCGAGAAGTGAAACTAATTAATGTGCAGCACTAAATTTCATACAAAACCTAGTTTGCATAATTAAATTGATGAAGAAGGGTTTCGGCCCTTCTTTTTTTGTTCTTATATAGTATAAATCCTTTTCAGTCTTTGGTTGTGTGCAATACAAAGCTTATTTTTGTTGGGTTCTAGCATGGTTTTATAATGTATAAAAAAATTGGCCTTTTTGTTTTAGTGTTTGTGGGTACACTGTTTAATGGGTGGACTCAAGGAAATAAAGCGGTAAAGCCGGAATTCTTGTCTAAGAATCACGAACAATTCAATGGGTTTATAGAACGGAAATCCCTCGACTCAGCCTATCGATATTTAAATATCTATAGTGGAAGTTCTATTGAATATTTCTTGTGTTGGAAATCACTATCTTATGCCTATTGGAAAAAAAGTGAATTAGGTAATTCATCCTCTATTGCTTTTTGGTTAGAAGGGAAAACAAAACAATTTAAAAATCCAAATGAATTATACCCACAAATACACCATTTAATTGGAAATATTTATTTTAAACAAAATAAACTGGATAGCGCCATCTCTAATTATCAAAAAACGATTTCCTACAGAGAGAAATATATATATATCCATGATACAGCTCTATTGGATACTTATCAGAATATTAGTCAAGTGTATTCCCGGATGTCTGATTCATCTCATACTTTTTTTTATTTAGAAAAGGCCAAAGATATAGTCTATTTACAAAGCAATAATCTATTACAAATAGCCTCTATTCAGGGGCGTTATGCCGATTCTTATTCTCGATTAGGGTATTACAAATTGGCTGAAAAGTATTATCAGGAAGCACTTAATTTATTAAAGTCAGATAATCCAGAACATTTTGATGAATTGGCTCAAATTTATTCAAGGAAAGGTAGATTAGCTTATTATTTGGCAAAGTTTTCTGAGTCTATTGATTTATTTACTCAGGCGTTAGGTTTTTTTGAGCAAATACAAGATTCTACTTTTGATCGGGCAAATGTGATCGAATATTTAGCTGATGCCCATTATATGTTAAAAGATTATAAAACTGCATTGCAAATGTATCTTGATTCTTATAACATATTAAGTGTTTTATTGCCTGAAAACCATCGCCTGATTGTTGCTCTTCACACCGATTTAGCTGCTGTCTACAAAGGTTTAGAAGATTATGATCGAGCAATTGATCATTTTAGAATGGCTGCAGCTAACAGTAAATTAAGCCCTTATCAATACCGTGTTTTTGGTGAAACTTTGT
>JAGGUP010000076.1 GCA_021158405.1 Bacteroidales bacterium | reverse complement strand
CTAATACGTCTGCTTTAGGAGATCTCAATGAAGCGTCTAAAGCTTCCTGAAAAGATTCAGGTGATTTACTTAACAATGGTACATCTCCAAAATTATTTACTAAATCAAAATAATAATAAGCTCTTAAAAAATAAGCTTCTGATAATAACTGATTTTTACGAGCTTCACTCATTCCGGCATTAGAAACAGTAAGGTCATCAGTTAAAAAACCAATACCCATGTTTAGTCTATTAATACCAATATAATCATACACCCAAATCCCATTAAAGGCTTGGTTTTCTGAAGTAAAAGAAAAATCACTTACTTTATCCATCCAAGGTTGATCTCCATCAGGATTCCATTTTTTATTCATATCATTAGCCGCAATATCTTGTAATACAATATCATTTCTAAATACAGTACCTAAATCCCATCTCCAACCTGGCACAACACCATTTAAAGTATTGCTAAGAGGTTGATATGCCGAACTTACCAATGCTTCTAAAGTAACCTCTGCTAACTCAGTATCAACTAAATCTTCGGTTAATTTTCCTATTGGTTCAATTTCTAATTTATCTACACATCCAACTAGAAAGGAAGAAAAGAAGAATATAATAAGTATACTTTTAAATATATATTTCATTATTTATATTTTTTAAAAATTAAAATTTAACGTTTACTCCAAACATAAAAGATGTTGCAGATGGGTACGTTCCATTATCTACCAATCCTGAAACTTCTGGATCTAAACCCGTATAGTCTGTTAATGTAAATAAGTTTTGACCAGAGATATAAAAACGCACAGCCTGAAACCCTTTAACACCATCTAATGTATATCCAATCTCTATATTTTTAAGACGAAAATATGAAGCGTCTTCTACAAAAAGGCTAGAAACGCTACTACTTCCATTGTCATTAAATGCAACTCTTGGCATACTATTGGTACTACCTTCTCCATCCCAAGATCCTAAAATAGCTGTAGTATAGTTAAATGGTCGTGTATCATAATCTACAATTTTCTTTCCATCGTTGTATTTATCAATTCCTTCCACACCTTGTACAAACAAAGAAAAATCAAATTTCTTGTATTCTGCATTAAATGACATTCCATAAATAAGGCTTGGTATAGAAGACCCTATAAATTCTCTGTCAAAATCAGGGCTTATTTTACCATCTCCATTAACATCTTCAAATTTAATATCACCAGGCTGTGTATTTCCACTTCCAGCAGATAAATAAGCATCTACTTCGGCTTGATTTTGGTAAATCCCTATCATTCTATATCCATAGAATGAATTTAAAGATTGGCCAACAACTGTTCTATATTTATCAGTAACTATACTAGGTACATTTGGATGTAATTTTTCAACATTATTTACCAATGTTGAAAGATTAGCATTTATACCATATTTAAATTCATTATCTGAATTTTTATAATTAACAGTAAATTCGAATCCTTTATTACTAACTTCTCCAGCATTTACAATTGTAGGTTGCAAATCTCCAAATATGCCAGGTAAGCCTACAGGTAATAAAATATCTGTTGTATTTTTTATATAGTATTCAGCAGTAAATGCTAACTTATTCCTAAATAAACCAACATCAATACCTATATTTTCTTGAGTAGAAGTTTCCCATTTCAAATCAGGATTTCCAAAACGTTCTCTTCCGGGAATATCTCCTGCTCTAAGTAACTCTAAATAAGAATAATCATCGATGTTTTGATTTCCTACTTGACCCCAACTTGTTCTCAATTTTAAATTAGATAACCAATCCACATCATTTAAAAAATCTTCATCTGATATTTTCCAACCTGCTGAAACAGATGGGAAATATCCCCAACGATTATTCTCAGAAAAACGCGAAGAAGCATCAGCTCTTAAATTCGCAGTTACCATATATTTATTATCAAATACGTACGATGCTGATCCAAATACTGAAAACAACCCATATTCTGAAGCGCTTCCACTATTCCATAAATCAAGACCCGAACCACCATAGTCTAAATATCTAAATTCATCAACCGTATAAGGGAATCGTGATCTGCTTGCTCCAATAGAAGAAGAATAGTTGTCAATAAATTCTGTTCCCACTAAAGCTGAGAAATCATGTTTCTCATTAAATGTTTTTAAATAATTTAATGTATTACTAAAAGTAAACGTAAAATTTTCACCTCTTAATTCACCTAAATTGTTTGGCCTATTTTGTCTGCCTAATCCTTGGTCAATTGCACTTCCTCCTCCGTCATCATCACCATAATTTACATTAAAGGTTTTATCGTGGTAAAATAATAAATCTATACCAACATTACTTCTAAAAGTAAGGTCTTCCAATAATTTATACTCACCATAAATATTACCAAATGTTTGGAATTTTGTAGTTTTATCATCAGAAAAATATGCTTGAGCAATAGGGTTACCTACCATTTCATACATAGTTCTGTTTAATCCTTGGTCGTAGCCTGTAGGCATAAAAAATGGCATATCAGTAAAAGGATCTTCAACTGAATATGTAGGGTCATTTACATCCTTATATAAAGGAATTACCGGAGCTCTTAATAGAGCAAATCTAATTAAACTTTCACCTGTAGAAGGAACTTTATCTTGTCTTGAATAAGATAATTGTAAATTTGTTCCAACTTTAAATTTATTTGTTAATTGTGCATTGATATTGGTTCTAAAATTCAATCTTTGATATTTATCATTGTCATAAACAACAATTCCATCTTCACCATAATAGCCTAAAGACATTAAAAATTGTACTTTGTCACTCCCACCACTAGCTGTTAATTGTAGGTTTTGAGATTTTCCCGGTACAAACAATTCATCAAGCCAATCAGTATCTCCAAAATCCGATCTGCCTTTATCTGCCGTATAAGGATTTGCACCTGTAAAGGTATTGTTCCAAGCTTTTTCAGTAACATTCATGTACTGTTCAGCATTTAACATCGTTGGAAGATTTGTTACGTTTTTAATTCCGTAATAATAGCTAACATCAAGAACCGTTTTCCCTTTTACACCACTCTTGGTTGTAATTAAAACAACACCCGCTGATGCTCTAGCACCATAAATTGAAGCTGCCGCAGCATCTTTTAAAACTGACATCGTTTTAATATCTGATTGGTTTAAAAAAGAGATATCACGAGACGGCACTCCATCTATAATATATAATGGCGTGTTGTTTCCTATAGTTCCAAGCCCACGAATAGTGATATCAATATTTCCTCCGGGAGCACCACTACTTGACGCAACCTGCACACCTGCAACTTGTCCTTGCAAAGCTTGTGCAACATTAGTAACCCTTGTTTTCTCAAGATCTGCCATATCAACAGGAGAAAAAGCCCCGGTTAATGTAGATTTTTTTCTTTCCGAATACCCAACAATTACATACTCATCTAACAATTGTGCATCTATAGCCAATTCAACATTGATAACGCTCATTCCTTTTACCGGAATCTCTACTGTTATGTATCCTACAGAACTAAATACTAAAATAGAATTAGCATCTACACCTTCAATAGTGTATCTACCTTCAATATCTGTTGAGCTACCAATAAGGGTTCCTTTAATAATAACATTTACTCCTGGTAAAGTGCTATTGACATCGGAAACAACTCCTGTAACAGTTTGCGCAAACAAACTACTTCCAAAGAGTATTGTCCCTATAAAAAATAGGGTGTAAAAAATTTGTTTTCTCATATTACTATAGTATTTTATTGATTAATAATTTGACTAATATGTGTGTAAAGTTAATCGTATACCACCTTTAATAGTGTACACTATTAAATCAAAAGTGTACACTTAAATATTTATATGACTATTAAACGACTAATTGGAGGTCTTATACCTTAGCTGATAAGCTTTAGGAGTAGTATTGTACATCTTTTTAAACTCCCTGTAAAAATAAGATCGATTATTAAAACCGCTTTTATAAACCACTTCAGAAACAGTTAATGTACTTTTTTGCAAGAGTTCTGCAGCATGTTTTAATCTGATTGTCCGAATTAAGTCCCCAGGTGAAAATCCGAATATTTGTTTAATTTTTCGGTACAATTGTGAACTACTAATTCCTAATTTCTTTTCAATAAATAAACTTTGTAGATTTTCGTTTTCTATATTATTGCGTATTAATTCGATTATTTTTCGAAGCAATTCTTTTTCATTATTATCTACAGGAAGATTTGTAATATTTTCTTCAAAAATATTTTGCATTAAATTTTTTAATATGCGTTCTTTTTCTTCAAGAAGTTTTTGTATCCTAATTAATATATGTTCAGGATAAAATGGTTTTGGAATATAAGAGTCTGCACCACTTTCTATCCCTTCTATACGATGCAAAATAGAACTTTTTGCGGTGAGCAGTATGACAGGAATATGACATGTTCTATTATCGCTTTTAACTTTTTTACAAAGCTCTATACCACCCATCTCAGGCATCATTATATCACTAATTATAATATCTGGAATCTCCGTTTTCATTATTTCCACTGCATTCAAGCCATTATCAGCAGTAAGAATTTTATATTTTTCCTTTAATAATTCATTCAAGAACATTTGTATTTCTATTTCATCTTCTACAATTAATACAACTTTACGTTTGTCTAAAACAGCTTCAAATGATGATATCTTGTTTAGATTGTCTCCAGAGTTATTAGCTGCATCTTCAAGAATGTTTTTAAGATGGTGTGAGATTAAAATTTGACTTCCTTCCAAATCTATCTCCTTTTCTTTAAACGACGCTTTGCTACTTGGAAGCATTATCGTAAAGGTTGTTATTTTGTTTGCTCTACTGGAGACTTCAATTTTTCCTCTCAATACCGTAACTAATTTTTTGATATAGGCCAATCCGATTCCCGTTCTAGGCATATTAGTATCTGAGTATTTCCCATTATCGTCTATGAAAAAGCGATCAAATAAAGAATTTAATTTTTCTTTGGATATACCCTTTCCTGTATTTGACACTTTAACATTTAAAGTCTTCGTCTCATTACGCTCTATAAAAAACTGAAGTTTAATTTTACCTTTTTCAGGAGTATATTTGAAGGCATTAGACAAAAGGTTAAATAATATTTTTTCGATTTTATCTTTATCATACCAGCCAATTAACTCTGAAGGTAATTCTAGTTTGTATTCAATATTTTTTTCTAAAGCCCATTCATCAAACAATTCTGCAATTTGCTCCACTAAATTAACAAGGTCAAATTGATTTACCATCACTTCTAAATGATCATTTTCCGCTTTTCTAAATTCGAGTAATTGTTGCGTTAGAAAGAATAATCTTGAAGAGTTTCGTTGAATCATCCTTATAAATTTCTGATTCTTTTCACTTAGGCTTGTGGATTCACTAAGTTTTTGAACGGGACCTACAATCAAAGTTAAAGGTGTTTGAAACTCATGGGCTATATTTGTGAAGAAATTAAGTCGGTTTTGATGAATTTCCTTCTCTTTTTTTCTAAAATTAATATTTTGCCTTAATGAATGTTGTTTCTTATAGTAACTCCAAATAAATAGAAGAAAAAGAAAAAGCAATACGATATAAATTACAATGGCTACATTGGATTCCCAAAAAATTGGTTTAACCCGAATATCAATAGCATGCACAGGATTGGTCCAAACGCCATCGCTATTTGACCATTTTATCCATAATGAATATGTTCCTTTAGGAACATTCGTAAAGGAAATAATTCTTCTGTTATTGATTGTGTTCCATTCCTTATCAAAATTATTTAATTTATAGGCATATTGACATTTTTCACTATTTAAATATGTTAGGGCTGACAATTCTATGTCAAAAAAGTTTTGATTGTGTTCTAAAACTATAGAAGGAAATATCTTTGAATCGGGAGAGACCACTAATCCTTGATAATATGGAATTTCTTGATTTTGCCCGCTAATTTTATCAATAAGAATATCTGGCATAATCGTTGATTCTTCTATTTTGTTAGGAAAAAAATAATTAAATCCTTTTATTCCACCCATAAAAACAAAACCTGAATTAGCATCATTATAAAAAGCCCCATCAGCAAATTCATTATTTTGCAATCCTTCTTTTTCTGTATAATTAATAAATTTCGATTCATTAACTATAAAAGTGGATAAGCCTAAACTTGTGCTTATCCAAAGATTGGATTTTTCATCAGAAACAATCCCATGAATAGTATTATTTGGGAGTCCATCTTTAACAGTGAAATTTTTAAACTTTGGTTTATTTTCATTTTTCGCATCTTCTAACAAACTCAAACCAAAACTTGTACCTATCCAAAGTCTTTTCTTTGTATCGGTATGAAGACATAAGATATCATTATTCAATAAACTCTGTAAGTCGTTCTTACTGTTTTTATACGTTTTAAACAAACTCGTTTTTTTATTAAAAAGATTTAAGCCCCCCATTCTAGTTCCTATCCAAAGTTCATTATCATTCTTTGGGATTATTGAAAAAATAATATTACTGCTCAGTGCTCCTTCTCTTCCATTTTTTGCAAGGTAGCCTTGGAATTGAGTTACTTTTAACCTCTCCTCTTGACGCTCTATTTTTAAACGAATCATTCCATAACCATTCGTTCCAAGCCAAATAAATCCCTTTTTATCTTGATAAATTGTATATGTTGACTTAAAGTATT
>JAGGUP010000161.1 GCA_021158405.1 Bacteroidales bacterium | reverse complement strand
TGTTTAAAAAAGTAGGAGAGAACTTAGGTCCTTTTGATTTGGTCTTTGTCGAAAATGGTCAGTATAACGATGATTGGGCTTCCATTCATATGAATCCGGAACAATCTGCTCTGGCTGCTAACGAATTGAAAGCAAAAGCAGTAGTTCCCATCCATTGGAGGAAATTCAGCTTGAGCACCCACGCCTGGGACGAACCTGTTAAACGGTTTTTAAAAGCATCAGAAAATTATGATTATAAGGTTCTCACACCAATGCCTGGAGAGATTATGATTTTTCCATGGACTGATACCATTGAATGGTGGAAATTTTAGATTGATCTTTTATTTCTAACCCTTTACTGCTATTGAAAAATAAATAGAAAATAGCTTATTTAGGAGTAATAAAAAAGCCCGATGTTTAGTCGGGCTTGAATCAGTTAATATATTTCAATCTTTTTAATCGCTCGTTGATTCTAGCTTTTCAATTTGATCAAATTTCATACTTAAAGTGTTTAAAATTAATAATGATAACTAATACATATGCTGATTGTAAGCATAGATTTCTCTTACAGTGAGTTCTTTGAAAAAGTTTGTCTTTAGCCCAAAAGCTAGAGCAGTGTATAAAGGCATATTTGTCAAATATAATAATGTAAAATATCCTTCAGCTGTTTTGGTGTATACTAAGATACTATATCAATAATATATAAGTCAAGTTTTTATATACTCGATCATAATTCGATAAGAAATTGAAAGGATTAGTTGAGGTTCAATTATTATTCGTAGTAAAACAAATAAAAAGTTTAGAGTATTTCTAAAATTGCTTTTAAATTGTGTACTTCATAAAGAGGAGTTTCACTATGCGATTTCTTTTCAAAGTTCACATAAATTTGATCGAGTCCAACATTTTGAGCACCCAAGATATCGGCTTCCAGATCATCGCCAATCATAAGCGTTTCATTTGTATTTGCTCCCGTTTTTTTCAGAGAGTAATGAAAGATTTCCGGATTTGGTTTTTGAAAACCTGCCATTTCAGAAGTGATAATCGTGTCGAAAAAAGGAGCTAAGCCTGAATTTTTTACTTTTATAAATTGAACCTCAGAAAAGCCATTGGTAATAATATGTAATCGGTATTTTTTACTTAAAGTTTCAACAACTTCTAGTGCTTGTGGAAATAATTTTGTTTTTGTTGGACTGATTCGGATATAGTCGGCGGCCATAGATTTTGCTATTTCCAAATCGTTAATTCTAAAATTTTGTAAACTTCCATTAAATCGTTCTACACTTAAAACGTCTTTCGAAATTTTTCCCTTCCGGTATTTGTCCCAAAGCATATGATTGTATGCTTTATAATAAGTTAAAAAACAATCGAAATTATCGATTCCTTTTTCTTTTAATTGGTAAGAATCAAATAATTCACCGAGCGTGATTAATGCATTGGAATCGAAATCCCACAATGTACGGTCGAGATCAATAAAAAGATGCTTGTACTTTGTCATAAAGAGAAGAAACGGAATTAAACTATTTGGAATTTCGTATTTTGGAAATAGCTAGTGTCGGATTTTGATCTGTAAAAACAGCATTTCCGGCAACCAATATATCTGCTCCTGCTTGATAAAGTTTGGGCGCATTGTGGATATTTACTCCTCCATCCACTTGAATAAGCGCTTTAGAACTACTCTTTTTGATGAGATTCTTGAGTTGTTCAATTTTTTTGTAAGTATGTTCAATAAATTTTTGTCCTCCATATCCTGGATTAACCGACATCAACAAAACATAATCTAAGTCTTTAATTGTGTCTTCCAAAAGAGAAATCGGCGTGTGTGGGTTTAGAACAATTCCTGCTTTTACGCCGAGTTTTTTAAGGATTTGAACAGAGCGATGAACATGGTTGGAACCTTCCAGATGAAAACTAATATAATCGGCTCCTGCCTGAACAAAAGCTTCAAAATAATTTTCGGGTTTCACTATCATTAAATGTATATCCAAAGGCTTGTTTGTAAGCTTTTTTACTGCGGAAACAATTGGTATACCAAAAGAAATATTGGGGACAAAAACACCATCCATAATATCCAAATGCAACCAATCTGCCTCGCTGTTGTTAAGCATTTGAATTTCTTTTTCGAGGTTTGCAAAATTAGCCGATAACAAAGAAGGGGCAATCATATTTTTTTTGGTAAAGGTATTGATTTTAATTAATCTTGAAAGCTTAGAATTAGATTTTGAATAAGGAACAAGGATATGGGATTTTAGATTTCTTTGGTTATTTCGACAATTAAATAAATAGAGCTATCGTTTTTAAATCCTAAATCATTATTCGTTAATAATGAAAAAGGGCAGTTAAACAGCCACCCTTTATAATTATCCTAGATATGTTTTTAGAATCTTGCTGCGCGATGTATGCTTGAGTCGACGAATGGCTTTTTCTTTGATTTGGCGAACACGTTCGCGTGTTAAATCAAATTTTTCACCAATCTCTTCCAAAGTCATTGGATGACTATTGCCTAATCCAAAATAGAATCGAACAACATCAGCTTCGCGAGGAGTGAGAGTAGAAACAGCTCTATCGATTTCTTTACGTAATGAATCATAAAGCAGCTCCGTTTCCGGTGTTATGTTTTCGTCGTTACGTAAGACGTCGTAAAGATTGTTGTCTTCATCTTGAATTAAAGGAGCATCCATCGAAACATGACGACCTGTATTTTTTTGCGATTCTTTTACCTCATCAAGCGAGATTTCAAGATATTTTGCAATTTCTTCAGGTTTTGGTTCACGCTCAAATTGTTGTTCCAACGCTGCATAGGCTTTGTTGATTTTGTTTATCGAACCAATTTTATTTAATGGCAAACGAACAATTCTAGATTGTTCAGCCAAAGCTTGTAAAATTGATTGACGAATCCACCAAACCGCATAAGAAATAAATTTAAATCCCCTTGTTTCATCAAAACGTTGGCCGGCTTTGATAAGCCCCATATTCCCTTCGTTTATTAAATCAGGAAGACTAAGTCCTTGATTCTGATATTGTTTCGAAACAGATACCACAAAACGCAGGTTGGCTTTTGTTAACTTCTCTAAGGCAAGTTTATCGCCTTGCTTAATTTTTTTTGCCAATTCTACTTCTTCGTCAGCGGTGATTAGATCCACCTTTCCAATTTCTTGAAGGTATTTGTCTAAGGATGCGGTTTCGCGATTGGTAACCTGCTTCGTAATCTTTAGTTGCCTCATATTCTATTTTCTCTCCAAATAGCTGATTATACGATAAATTAATTTCATTGTTTCAAAATGCGTTAATTTCTATCACGGTTTGAAGGTCTGCTACGATCATTGCTGCGACTATCACGCCCGCGGTTATTGTTTCTATCACGATCTCCACGTGGTCTATCCGTACGAGGTGGACGTTCTACATATCCTTCTGGTTTAGGTAGCAACGCTTTTCTAGAAAGTTTTAATTTGCCTGTGGTGGAATCAACTTCTAACAGTTTTACTTCTACTTCTTCACCAACTTTTAAGACATCTTCAACATTTTGAACCCTTTCCCAGGCAATTTCTGAAACATGTAATAGACCTTCTTTACCAGGCATAATTTCAACAAAGGCACCAAAAGTAGTAATTGATTTAATCAGTCCTTTATAAGTTGCTCCAGCATCAGGAACAGCGGTAATATTCTTGATACGCTCAACAGCTGCATCAAGAGCTGCTTTATCAACAGCCATAATATCAATAACTCCAGTTTCACCAACTTCTTCAATTACAATTGTAGAATTAGTTGTTCTTTGGATTTCCTGAATAATCTTACCACCAGGACCAATAACTGCACCAATAAATTCTTTTGGAATAACTAGTTGAACGATACGGGGCACGTGAGGTTTATAATCTTCGCGTGGCTCTGTGATGGTTTTCATCATTTCGCCCAAAATGTGCATGCGGCCAGCTTTTGCTTGGGCTAATGCTTCTTCAAGGATTTTATAAGAAAGGCCGTCCACTTTAATGTCCATCTGACAAGCGGTAATGCCATCTTCGGTTCCAGTAACTTTGAAGTCCATATCGCCTAAGTGATCTTCATCTCCTAAAATGTCGGAAAGAATACCATATTTTCCGGTTTTTGTATCGGCAATTAATCCCATTGCGATTCCGGAAACAGGTTTTCTTATTTTGACTCCGGCATCCATCAGCGCAAGCGTTCCGCCACAAACCGATGCCATAGAAGACGAACCGTTTGATTCTAAAATATCGGAAACAATACGAATGGTATAAGGAAGTACATCTTTACCTGGAAGAACTTCTTTTAAAGCACGCATTGCCAAGTTGCCATGACCAATTTCGCGACGACTGGTTCCTCTTAAAAAGCGAGCTTCACCTACTGAGAAAGGAGGGAAGTTATAATGCAATAAGAAATCGTTATTAGCGTCGTAAACAGCGCCATCAATTCTTTGTTCATCTAGTTTAGAACCAAGGGTTACACTCACCATTGCTTGAGTCTCACCGCGTGTAAAAATGGCAGAACCATGAGCCATTGGAAGGTAACCAACCTCTGACCAGATGGGGCGAATTTGATCTAATTTACGTCCATCTAAACGTTTACGCTCATTTAACACAGCATCGCGAACGGCTTTTTTTTCTACATCGTGGAAGTAGCGTTTATACATACTTCCTTTTGCTGCTTGATCTTCTTCAGAAAGCGTAGCAAAGTATTCTTCTTTGATAGCGGAAAATTTATCGCTACGCTCAAATTTTGTTGTATCAGAAACAGCGACGGCATATAACTTATCGTTCAAAGCTACTGTAACTTCGGCTCTAAATTCTTCATCGTTGTTTTCGTGACAATATTCTCTTTTAGGGTTTGCTTTTTCTACCATTGAAGCAAGATCCAATTGTGCTTGACATTGAATTTTAATGGCATCATGAGCAAATTTCATTGCATTAAGCATGTCGGCTTCAGAAATTTCTTTCATCTCCCCTTCAACCATCATAATGTTGTCCATTGAAGCGGCAACCATTAAATCGATATCAGATTCTTCTAACATCTCAGCAGTGGGGTTTAGGATAAACTCACCATTAATGCGCCCAACTTTAACTTCAGAGATAGGTCCTCCGAAAGGAATGTCAGAAACGGCTAATGCAGCAGAAGCTGCTAGAGCTGCAAGCGTATCAGGCATTACTGTTTTATCTGAAGAAATTAGACTAATAATCATTTGAGTTTCAGCGTGATAATCATCAGGAAAGAGTGGGCGCAATGCGCGGTCAACTAAACGAGAGATTAATATTTCATATTCTGATGGGCGAGCTTCACGTTTGAAAAATCCACCCGGGAATTTTCCGGTTGCAAAGTATTTTTCTTGATAGTCTACCGATAAAGGCATAAAGTCTACATCTTCTTTAGCTTCTTTGTTAGAAACTACAGTAGCCATTACCATGGTGTTTCCTTGTTTAACGACAACTGCTCCGTCGGATTGTTTGGCAAGTTTTCCGGTTTCTATCGTGTACTCGGAACCGTCAGCCATCGTAAACGTTTTGGTGATACCAATTTTTGACATAATTTTTTGTGTTAATTAAATTTTCAGTACTTTTTTTGTGGTATATAGATACCAAAAAAGGCAATTGAATAATTGCCTTCATTTATGGTCTTTCTACAATAATATGAATTATTTACGAAGACCTAATTTTTTGATAAGCGTTCTATAACGCTCAATATCTTTTGCTTTTAAATAATCGAGCAATTTTCTTCTTTTTCCAACCATAAGAACCAAAGAACGTTGAGTTGTTTTGTCTTTCTTATTTAGCTTCATATGCTCTGTAAGATGAGCAATGCGAAAAGTGAACAATGCTACTTGACCTTCGGTTGATCCACTATCAATATCTGATTTACCGTGATCTTTAAAAATATCTTTCTTCTTGTCAGTTGTTAAGTACATACGTTATGTATTAAATAATTTTAATTTTTTCGGGCTGCAAAAATAATATAATCTTTTGGTTTACCAAAATATTTAATCGCTTTTATTCCCCGATTTATTTATTCTTATCTTTTAAATCCGCGGCAAAATTACAATATTTCTTTACGTTGATTACAATCAAATTAAAAAAAATAAAAAAATGATTTTATTTGCTATAATCTTCAATACAACCCTCAGTTAACGTTACTACTCAGCATCTAAATTAACAAAAAAAAAGCTAACAACTTAATTCATTTCTTGTGATTGCTAGATTCAAGTATCAAATACAGATTATTACAGCTTATAAGTTTGTTTAATACTTCATATGGCATGATTTCAACACCAAATATACTCGTAATCCCCTGATAATACGCACATAATAAAACTAAACATTATTCTAAAACACAACCAAATAAAACAAAGCCAAAAGAATTAATACTAACTTAATATTAAGTAAATGTAAGTTTAACTTGAAAGTAGCCATATTCGTGTAATTAATATCTATTTTTGCATAAAAACCAATAATAAAAGCATGGAAAATACTTATCTTTTATTAGTAGTCGTTTTATTTGCGCTGGCAATCAGTGATTTGATTGTAGGTGTTAGCAATGATGCTGTTAATTTTTTAAATTCTGCCGTTGGGTCTAAAGCAGCAAATTTTAAAATAATTATGCTAATTGCTGCTTTAGGAGTCTTTGTTGGAGCAACTTTCTCGAGTGGAATGATGGAAATTGCAAGAAAGGGGATTTTTCACCCCGATATGTTCTATTTCTCTGAGATTATGATCATCTTTTTCGCTGTAATGATTACAGATGTTATATTGCTTGATACTTTTAACACTTTCGGTTTGCCTACATCAACTACGGTTTCGATAGTATTTGAACTTTTAGGAGCATCAGTTGCTATTGCAATGGTTAAGGTAATGTCTTCTGGGGTTGGCGAAGTAACCGATTATATCAATTCTTCAAAGGCCTTAAGTATTATATTTGGAATTCTTCTTTCTGTTTTTGTTGCTTTTGCTGCCGGTGCTATCATACAGTGGATTAGCCGTTTGATTTTCTCTTTTAAATTTACAAAAAGTATTAAATATTATGGCTCAATTTGGGGCGGATTTGCAATTACTGCTATTACCTATTTTATTCTTATTAAGGGGATTAAGGGGTCCACTTATGCCGAATATGAGTTTGGAAGCGGACTCTCAATTACCGAATGGGTGCAAAATAATACATTGCTTTTACTTACTTATTCGTTTATTGTCTGGACAGTTTTGCTTCAATTGTTCACCTGGATATTTAAACTGAATATACCAAAATTAATTGTATTAATAGGAACATTTGCACTGGCGATGGCATTTGCCGGAAACGATTTAGTAAACTTTATCGGAGTACCATTAGCCGGATATGAATCATTTAAAATATTCATCAGTAACCCTGGTGCTGATCCTAATGCCTTGATGATGACAGGATTGACAGGGAAAGTTCTGACACCTGTCTATTTCTTATTGATTGCGGGATTGATAATGATTGTTACTTTATACGTCTCAAAAAAAGCTCGAAGAGTAATTAAAACTTCTGTGGATTTAAGTCGACAAAGCGAAGGAAGGGAGCGTTTTGGTTCTAGTCAGTTTTCGAAAAGCATAGTTAGAGGTTCTATTGCAATTAACAATCGTTTGAAAGTTTTTATTCCTAATGTTATTTTAGCAAAAATAGATCAACAGTTTGACTCGACTCGTGCAATAGCATTAAGTGTTCCCGAAAGCGAAAAACCTGCTTTTGATATGATTCGAGCCTCAGTCAATTTAGTTGTTGCAGGAATATTAATTTCTATAGGAACGTCTCTAAAGCTTCCATTATCAACTACCTATGTAACTTTTATGGTAGCAATGGGAACTTCGCTCGCTGATCGTGCCTGGGGAAGAGAAAGTGCGGTATTTAGAATTACAGGTGTTATTTCGGTAATCTTGGGATGGTTCTTTACAGCTTTTGCCGCATTTACGGTTGCTTTTATAGTAGCTTATATCATTCATTGGGGAGGATTTATAGCAATTCTGGCATTTGTAGGTATAGGATTTTATTTTATTATTCGTACTCAAATGAATTCAAAAAAAGAAAAGAATACCGGAGAGGAGCAAGAAGATATTGAAACAAAAGAAAAGCTTAGTTTGGTAGATATTTTCAGCAGTAATAGTATTACTATTTCAAAATCTTTTGGTGTAGTGGATGAAGTTGTAGGTAGCACAATTACTGCATTGGAAAATGAAGATGTAAAAGCACTTAGAAAAGCACGAAAAAAAGTAAAAGCTTTTACAGCAAGATCAAAAGAGTTAAAAGATAATATTCAGGTAATTATTAGAAAGCTGGATGATAATTCGGTTAATTCCGCTCATTATTATGCACAATCACTGGATTTTTTAAGAGAAATAGCTCGCTCAACAAGTTTTATTGTTGAGCCTAGTTTAGGGCATGTTGATAATAATCATAAACCTATGGGCGAACTTCAAATGATTGATATTCATAAACTCTATAATTCTTTGAGTAAATTCTTGTCGACAGCAGAGAGTATTGTAAGAGATACTGATTTTGAGTATCTTGATCAATTGTTGGCTATGGAACTTGAGATTATTAAGGATATTAATATTTATACGAAAGCACAAATTAAGCGACTGACAAAACCTAAATCGGGTAAAAGAAACGCAAAACTATTTCTTGATATTATGGGAGAAAGTAAAACACTTCTCTTGCATAGTGTGAGTTTGGTTAAAGCTCAGCGCGATTTGGCTATTGATGCTAAAATGTGTAAACCAAAAAAATAATTTCCAAAAGGCTGTCTAAACAAATAATAAAGATTTTTACACTTTCTTAGATGGCCTTTTTTATTCCCATTATCATTCTAGTCCTATCGAATAAATCGTTTTTAAGCTGAATGTTTTGGTAATTAAATTTGGCCAACTGAATGGAGATTTCTTCACCCATTTTTTCATTTATCTCAAAATAAATTTTGCCGTTTGAAACTAAATGATTTTGTGCAAAATCCAGAATCTTTTTATAAAATAAAAGCGGATTATTATCGTCCACAAACAAAGCTTTAGAAGGTTCGTATTTTAATACATTTTTTTTCATTAATGATTTTTCAGTTTCCAAAACATAAGGAGGATTACTAACAATTAGGTCAAATTCTGCTTTAAAAGAATCAGCAGGATTTAAGATGTCTAGTAATTCAAACGAAACAGATGCATTGAGATTTTCATTGTTTAATTGCGCTATTTGAAGTGCTTCCTCGGATATATCCACACCCATTACTTTTGCTTGTGGAAGCTGTTTCGCAATACTGATGGCAATGCAGCCACTGCCTGTTCCGACATCCAATATTTGTAAAGATGAAGTTGGGTCTTCATTATCAATTACCCATTTTACCAATTCTTCGGTTTCAGGTCTGGGGATTAAGGTATGCTTGTTTACAATAAAGTCAAAACCAAAAAACTCAGTTTTACCTAGGATATATTGAATGGGCTTTTCAGCTTTTAAATCTTTAATTGCAAAGTTGAATTTTAAAAGTTCTGATTCGCTTAATGCATAATCCGGATTTAAAAGAACAGCCGTTTTATCTATTCCTAAATAATGCTCACAAAGCAGATAAAAAAACGATTGTATTTCGCGCTCATCATAAAAAGGGGCTAATTCCGTTTTTGCGAATTTTAATATTGCTTTTAACTTATTGGAAGGAATTCTCATTGTTAAAGGATTGATGCGCAAAATTAGTAGAAAATTCGTGCGTCTAAACAAATTGATTTATTTCCTACATTTGTTCGCTAAGTTGATAAGGTCAACCCAAAAAAAATAAAGAATGATTGATATTTTATCTCTTTTCCAAGAATGCAAATCAAGTGGTAAAAATGCGGTGTTGTGTTTGATTAGCCATTCGCTTGGATCAACACCCCGAAAAATTGGATCTAAAATGTTAGTCTATGCTGATGGATCTATTGTTGGCAGTATCGGTGGTGGTAAGATAGAACATTTGGTGACTCAGGATGCGTTAAGATTGATCAATTCATCAACTTCAAAATCAATAGATTATGATTTAGGCGGAGAGGCATCTATGCAATGTGGAGGAAAAGTGAGCATCTATTTTGAAGCAGCTCAAAGTCTGTCTACGCTATATATTTTTGGTGCCGGTCATATTGGAAAAGTGCTTTCCAGATATGCTTCTGATTTTTCTTTTAGAGTGGTTTTGATTGATAATCGCAAGGAAATAATGCCTGAAAATAAAGAAAAAGGAGTGCGTTATTTAGTTGGGGAATATTCGGATTTATTTCAGGAATTGGAGTTTGACAACCATACTTTTGTAGTTGCATCCACGCACAAACATATTTACGACGAAGAAATTATTGCTTTTTGTCTTCAAAAACCTCATGCGTATTTAGGGATGATGGCAAGCAAAAGAAAAGCAGCTCTGGCACATAAAAAATGGACTGAAAATCATCTATTGGAGAAGGAAAAAATTGACAAGGTATTTGCTCCAATTGGTGTTGATATTCATTGCGAAACGCCGGAAGAAATAGCCATTAGTGTTTTGGCTCAACTAATTGATTTTAAAAATAAAACAACTAATTTTTAATATTGCTTGATGGAACAAAATAATTCAATTATACAATTCTTATTAAACGAAGAGCTTAGGACAATTGATTTTCGAATGGATAAAACATTAAGTCCTACCACAACGGTATTGAATTATGTTCGTGATCACGCAAAATATAAAGGCGTAAAAGAAGGTTGTGCCGAAGGTGATTGTGGTGCTTGCACTTTGGTAATAGCAGAATTAGGAGAAAATGAAGAATTGCATTATAAAACCATAACTTCTTGCATTGTATTCTTGCCGTATTTAAATGGTAAACAGCTATTTACAGTTGAATATTTGTCAGAAAAACAAAATGGACAAACTGTTTTGCATCCCGTACAAGAGGCTTTGGTGAAAACAAATGGCAGTCAGTGCGGTTATTGTACACCCGGTTTTGTGATGTCGTTATTTAATTTATATAAAACGATTGAAAATCCGAATAGGGTAGAAGTTGAACAAGCTTTGAGTGGTAATCTTTGTCGCTGTACCGGTTATCAATCTATTCTGGATGCAGCCTATCTTTTCAAAGATTTGCCAAAAGAGGATAAGTTTTCTTTATTGAAAGAAGAGCATATTCAGAAATTAAAAGAAATTTCTGCTCATTCTGCCGATTTTTTAATTGAACGTGGAAATGAAGTTTATTTTCAGCCGCAATTACTTTCTCATGCGCTGGAATATAAAAATGAATATCCTGAAGCTATCTTGCTTGGTGGTGCCTCGGATTTGGCTTTATTGAAAACCAAAAAACATCAGGATTTACCTCATTTATTGGATTTATCTCATATAAAAGAATTGCAGACGATAGTAAAAAAAGCGGATTATTGGGAGATTGGAGCAGGTGTTTCTATTGAGCAACTTCGTGTGGCTTTTGAAGATAAATTTCCTTCATTTCGAAAAATGCTGGATGTTTTTGGTTCTCAGCAAATAAGAAATTTAGCAACATTGGGTGGAAATTTAGGTTCTGGTTCACCTATTGGAGATACCTTGCCTGTATTAATGGCACATCAAGCGGAGTTGTTGATAGAGAGTGTACACGAAAGACGAACAGAAAAGCTGGAAGATTATTTATTGGGATATAGAAAAACCACTTTGATGCCCAATGAAATTATAACCAAAGTGATTTTGCCAAGTGATGAAAATCAGATTATTTGGTCGGAGAAAATCTCTAAAAGACGTGATTTGGATATTTCTACGGTGAGTGCCGGTTTTGCATTAAAATTGACAAATGACCGAAAAGTACAAAGTATTATTTTGGCTTTTGGTGGGATGGCAGCAATTACTTATCGTGCTTATCAAACCGAAGAATTTCTTTTAGGAAAACCTTGGGAAAAATCAATTATTGAAGAGGCTATGGAAATTTTGAAAGATGAATTTACTCCTCTTTCCGATGCGCGTGCAGAAGCAGAAGGACGTAAACTTTTGGCTAAAAATTTGCTGATGAAGTTTTATTTGGAAGCAAGGAAGTAATACGATGACTTGGAGTCATCGTATTACTATACAAGTCCATCGTATTACTAAAAATTTACCTATGCATAGGCCTCAAAAGATCATTAATAATCTTAACAGGATTAAATGTTTCAATAGGCACTTCCACAAAAATGCTGATCCAGTCGGCCATAGCGCCATTCCAAAGACCAGGGAGTTCCTGTGCTTTTAGATCTTTTCCGTTTTTCGATTTGACAGAAATAAAACCTGTTTTTGGGTCAACAAATTCTTTTAAGTTGAACTTATTTCCTTTGAAATCATAGATGCCACAAACCAAATCAACAGGATTAAAATGGGTTGCATTTTTTACAATCTCGGCTTGTTCAGGAATAGAAAAATCAATTTGCGAAGATTCAACAATTTGTAATGATTCCATCCCATTTTCATCTTCAACTAAAAATGGACCACCACCGGGTTCGCCTTCATTTTTAACCATTCCACACACACGTATCGGGCGATTTAACATCTGATAAACCCAATCCACTTGCTCCATCAGTTCTTTAGAACGAATATATTTTGGAACATGGATAAAAAGGTCTTCTTCCATAAAACCAAAAATTTCTTTCATAAGTGTTTCATCAAAATTCCCAATTTCTAGCGATTCCAGGTAATCGAAAACCTTGTCTTGAATTTCGATTAAATAACTGCCAATCAATTTTTTGTAATCGTAGGTGGCTTGTCTGTATTTATCGGGAACAATATTGTCGATATTTTTTATAAAGAT
>JAGGUP010000102.1 GCA_021158405.1 Bacteroidales bacterium | reverse complement strand
ACCCAGCGATGAGTCTGTGTTGAACTACATTCCGACAATATCGATGGATTTTAGCTTTATGTACTTATCGACGGTTTTGTATTCTTTTCCTATTGAATTTCAGGAAATAAAGATATTTTAAAATGGTTTTAATTAAGACTAGGAAAGAAAAAGATAAGAAATTAGATTTTATTAATGATAAATTTTGGATGAAAAAAAGGAAGCTATTCTGATTTGATAAAGCTCTATAATAAACATCTTTTTTTCCTTTTGATATAGCAAGAACACTTTCACTATATAATGAAGCAACATTTTTAATATCCATAAACGGCATAACTAATAATACTTTCATAATATCCCAAAAAGGAACGCCACTCGCTTTGACTGACAAAAAGAGTTTTGACGTTTTAGAGAATTTAAAAAGCTCGAGATGTTTTAAAAAGAATTCTGGTTGTGTCCAGCTAACTTGAAAAAGTGTTTTTATTTCTTGGATTTTAGTAATATCTTTGTTCTGTAGCATATTTGTATTTTTGTTGTTGGTACCATAAAAATACAGTAAATCAAGCACTTGTGCAAGATTTGTATGCTACTTTTTTTATTTTTTTGCCTAAAACACTAATGTTTATTGGGTGCAAAACTTGAGTTAAGTAAAAAAAATAGAAAGTATTTCTCGGATTTACCGTATTTTATCAATAATTCACACCTCATAAAATATAATGTATATAATTGAATAGGAAAATTAGCACTTAAAACATAAATATTATGGAAGAAAAACTAAGTAAAACCAGTTTGATGCAAAAGTATCATTTAAAAGGAACTCCGAATATGGGTCTGATAATGGCTACTTTCGGGTTCTTTATCGGGTTTGCGGCCGTTTCACTATATGGTCCCGTAGCAACCAAATTAAAAGAAGTACTAGGAATTTCCGGATTTCTATTAGGGTTGCTTGTAGCCGCACCAAATCTTTCCGGCTCACTATTACGCATTCCGTTTGCAGCATGGGTAGATAAAGTCGGTGGAAAAAAACCATTGGCTATACTGTTATTATTAGCAGTTTTTGGGATGGCCGGTTTATCAATCTTACTGTTGATGTATTATCCCGACCATATTACTAAAAGTATGTATTGGCTAATTGTGATTTTCGGCATATTAAGCGGCTGTGGTATAGCAACTTTCTCGGTTGGTATTGCACAAACATCTTATTGGTATCCGCAGAAAAAACAAGGTGTTGCCTTGGGCACATACGCAGGAATAGGAAATCTGGCTCCTGGTATTTTTGGAATTATTTTACCATTTGCATTGCGTGCTTTTGGCTTGCCGGTATCATATTTACTTTGGTTTGGTTTTTTATTGATAGGTACTGTAGTTTATATCTTTTTTGTTCACGATGCCTACTATTTTCAATTAATCAAAAAAGGAGTAAAACCCGAAGAAGCTACAAAAATTTCCAAAGAATTAGGGCAGGAACTTATTCCCACGGGTAGTACACTTGAGTCATTAAAAATTTCAGCTAAAATACCCAGTACATGGGGATTAGTATTACTTTATTTTACCTCATTTGGTGGTTTTTTAGCACTTACTGGCTGGTTTCCAGTTTACTGGATAAAAAATTACGGATTCGATTTGCGTGAAGCTGCTTTATTGATGGCTTTTGGATTTTCATTGTTGGCTTCACTTATCCGTGTATGGGGTGGTCGTGTCAGTGATAAATTTGGAGGAGAACGTATTGCCATATTGAGTTATTTCACTGTCCTTTTAGGAGCTATTATTTTATTTTTCGCTCATGCTTTCTGGATTTCATTATTGGGTGAGATAATTATTGGTGCAGGTATGGGTGTAGGTAACGCCGCTGTTTTCAAATTAGTACCTAAATATGTTCCCAAAGCCACAGGTGGTGCAGCCGGATGGGTAGGAGGATTGGGTGCCTTCGGCGGATTTGTAGTACCTCCCCTGTTAGGTATGTTTGTAGATCATTATGGCAATGCAGGATATGCCAAAGGTTTTATCGTGTACATAATTTTAGCAGTAATTTCTATTATCATGTCGTTTATCCTGTTAAAAACACATAGCAAAAAGAAAGTGGCTTAGCTAACTATCAATGTACATTGTAAATAGCATTAAACGATTAAAGAATTTTAAACTATGAATAAAAAACCATCCTATTTATTTAAAAAGATGCGCTTTTTTAAAGTGCGTGAGGAATATTCTGATGGCTGGAGCGAATTAGATTCTCAAAGTAGAGAATGGGAGGATTTTTACCGTCGCCGTTGGCAATATGATAAAGTTGTAAGAACAACGCATGGGGTTAATTGTACAGGATCGTGTAGCTGGCAGGTATATGTTAAAAACGGTATTATTACCTGGGAAAATCAAGCTACTGATTATCCTTCAACAGGTCCTGATATGCCTGATTACGAGCCCCGAGGCTGTCCCCGAGGAGCTTCTTTTTCGTGGTACACTTATAGCCCGTTAAGGGTAAAGTATCCTTATGTACGAGGAATATTATTAAATTTTTGGCGTGATGCATTGAAGGAAACCAATGACCTTGTAGAGGCATGGCAACTTATTGCCGAAAATCCCGAAAAAACCAAAGCATATAAATCTGCACGTGGAAAAGGTGGTCTTGTACGTACATCATGGGATGAGGCTAACGAGCTAATTACGGCTCAGATGCTTTATACAATAAAAAAATATGGGCCGGATAGAATTACCGGCTTTACACCAATTCCCGCTATGTCGATGGTTAGCTATGCCGCTGGTTCAAGGTTTCTCTCTTTAGTGGGCGCTTCTATGCTTAGCTTTTACGATTGGTATGCCGACCTGCCTCCTGCTTCACCTCAAATATGGGGAGAGCAAACCGATGTCCCCGAAAGTGGTGACTGGTATAATGCTGGTTATATTGTTATTTGGGGTACAAATATTCCGTTAACACGAACTCCCGATGCACACTTTATGACTGAAGTGAGGTATAAAGGAACCAAGGTGATTTCTATCAGTCCCGACTATGCCGAATCAGTAAAGTTTGCCGACGAATGGTTAGCCGTAAATCCTGGTACCGATGGAGCACTGGCACAAGCAATGACACATGTTATCCTTAAAGAATTTTATATAGATAATAAAACAGAATATTTCGATAACTACGTTAAGAAATTTACAGACCTTCCTTTTCTCGTACTTCTTAAAGAAAAAGATTCTGAATATACTGTTGACCGATTTTTGCGGGCTTCTGATTTAAATGTACCTGTTGAAAAGTCTGAATGGAAACAGGTAATATTAGATGAGAAAACTAATAAGATGATTATCCCAAATGGAAGTGTTGGACATCGCTGGGAGGGGAAGAAAGATTGGAATTTGGAGATGAAGGATGAAAACGGCACTGAATATGATCCCAGATTAAGTATTCTAGGTGTTGAAGACGAAACAATATTACTAAACCTACCCTATTTTGATGATCATCAAAGGACTGTATTAAGAAGAAGTGTTCCGGTTAAAAAAGTAGAAATTAAAGGAGAAACTTTTTATGTAACTACTGTTTTTGATACTATGTTAGCCAATTATGGTGTTTCGAGAGATGAAAATCAAAAAGGCTATCCCAAAGATTACGAAGACTTACAAGCCTATACGCCTGCTTGGCAGGAACAGTTTACCGGTATCAAAGCCAAACAAGTAATTAAAATAGCACGCGAATTTGCCCAGAATGCCGTGGAAACAAAAGGTCGTTCAATGATTTTGATGGGTGGCGGAATAAATCACTGGTTTCATGCCGATATTAATTATCGTACCATACTTAATTTAGTACTTTTAACAGGTTCTGAGGGTGTAAATGGCGGTGGATGGGCTCATTATGTAGGTCAGGAAAAGGTTCGTCCATTAGAAGGTTGGGGAACTATTGCCTTTGCAAAAGACTGGTCTATGCCACCTCGATTGCAAAATGCAACCTCATTTTTCTATTTTGGAACCGATCAGTTTCGCTACGATGAAATACCCATGAGTGAACTAAGTTCGCCAACTATTGACAAGCCTAGATACGAACATTCAGCTGATTATAACGTACTATCGGCTCGCTTGGGATGGTCTGCTTCTTATCCGCAGTTTAATACTAATTCCTTAAAAATAGTGGAAGAAGCACAAAAGAAAGGCGCAAAAAGTAATGAAGAAGTAATTCAGAAAGTCGTTGATGATTTAAAAAATAAGAAATTAGAATTTTCTATAGAAGACCCTGACAATCCGGTGAACTTTCCTAGAACCTTGTTTGTATGGCGTGCCAACTTAATCTCAAGTTCAGGAAAAGGTCATGAATATTTTCTTAAGCACCTACTGGGGACAAATCAGGCAGGAGTGCTTGCCTCAGAGGCTAAGGCTAAGACAAAGGAAGTGAAATGGGCGAAAGAAGCTCCGGAAGGAAAATTAGATTTACTGGTTAACCTCGAATTTAGAATGTCGGGGACAGCATTATATTCCGATGTGGTACTTCCTGCTGCAACCTGGTACGAAAAAACAGATGTCAGCAGTACGGATATGCATCCCTATGTGCATCCTTTTAACCCTGCAATCAATCCACCATGGGAAGCAAAATCAGATTGGAACATTTTTAAAAATCTTGCTAAAGTTTTCTCTAAAAAGGCTGAAACCTATTTTCCTGAAATTCAAAGAGACTTGGTAGCAGTACCTCTACTCCACGATTCTCCCGGCGAAATTGCTCAACCTTTTGGTAAAATTAAGGACTGGAGTAAAGGCGAAATAGAGCCAATACCAGGAAAAACGCTCCCCAAATTAGTTATTGTAGAACGGGATTATACACGTATTTACGATAAGTTTGTATCATTAGGGCCTCTTTTGGAAAAGAATCCTATAGGCGCTGATGGTGTTTCATGGTCGGGAAAAGAAGAGTATGATCAGCTGAAAAGTCTTATCGGTAAGCATACTAAAGGCTTCAATAAAGGCATGCCTAAATTGGAAGAAGCTGCTAAAGTAGTTGATGCTATGCTTACCCTTTCCAGCTCAACCAATGGTAAAGTAGCTCAGAAAGCATGGAAGTCAGAAGAAGACAATACAGGAATGCCTGTTAAGGATTTTGCCCGGGCTAGAGAATCGGAACATTTTACCTTGAAAAATATTACACAACAACCGAAGGAGGCTATTTCTACGCCTATTTTTACCGGAAATAACAAAAATCGCCGTTATACACCTTTCGTTAATAATATTGAACTTTTGATTCCTTTTCGTACCCTTACCGGACGCCAACAGTTTCTGGTAGATCATGAAACATTCTTAGAGTTTGGCGAAGGTTTACCCGTTTACAAACCAACCTTGCATACCAAGGCTTTTTATCCCAATGTAGATCGTATTCCGGAAGAAAAAGGCAAAACTATAGGACTAAAATATATGACGCCACATGGTAAATGGAACATACACTCGATGTATTATGATAATGAGCAGATGCTTACCCTATTCAGAGGAGGCCAAACGATTTGGCTAAGTGATAAAGATGCCGATAAAATTAATGTACGCGATAACGATTGGATTGAAATGTACAACCGTAATGGTGTTGTAGTTGCCCGAGCTGTTGTTTCGCATCGTATGCCTGAAGGATCTACTTTTATGTATCATGCCCAGGATCGGACTATTTATACTCCCATGACAGAAATTACTCATTTATCGGGAGGAACCCACAACAGTCCTACCAAAGTACATGTTAAACCAACACATTATGTAGGTGGTTATGCACAACTTAGTTATGGATTTAATTACTACGGTCCCACAGGAAATCAAAGGGATTTAAAAGTGTTTATTAGAAAACTTAAAAAAGTGATTTGGCATGAAGATTAAAGCACAAGTAGCAATGGTTTTAAACCTGGACAAATGTATTGGCTGCCACACTTGTAGTGTGACTTGTAAAAATACCTGGACAAATCGCCCGGGGGCAGAATATATGTGGTTCAATAATGTTGAAACTAAACCGGGAATAGGATTTCCTAAAGAATGGGAAAACCAAGAGAAACATAAAGGAGGATGGAAACTGCAGAAAGGCAAATTACAGCTTAAATCAGGAAACCGTTTCTGGAAATATTTAAATATTTTTCATAATCCCGATTTGCCAACTTTGGATGAATATTACGAGCCATGGACTTATGATTATGAAAAATTAATTAATAGTCCTGCCGGAAAATCTCAGCCAATGGCCATGCCTAAATCGCAGATTACCGGAGAAGATATGGAAATTACCTGGGGACCAAATTGGGAAGATGATCTTGCCGGCTCTAAGGAAACAAGTCATCTCGATCCTAACTTACAAAAGTTGGAGCAGGAAATTAAGATGGAATTCGAAGAAGCTTTTATGATGTATTTGCCTCGTATATGCGAGCATTGTCTCAATCCTGCTTGTGTAGCTTCCTGTCCTTCAGGGGCTATGTATAAACGCGATGAAGATGGTATTGTGTTGGTCGATCAGGAGGCTTGTAGGTCTTGGCGATTTTGCATTTCATCTTGTCCATATAAAAAGGTGTATTTCAATTGGAAAACGCATAAAGCAGAAAAATGTACATTATGTTTTCCACGGATAGAAAATGGTTTGCCAACTATTTGTTCCGAAACCTGTGTGGGACGTATCCGTTATATGGGTATCTTGTTATATGATGCTGATGCCGTAGAGAAAGCAGCCTCTACACCAGACGAAAAAGAATTATATAAGGCTCAATTGGATTTGTTTTTAGACCCTTCTGACCCTGAGGTTATTAAGCAGGCACAGAAAGATGGTATTTCTGATGACTGGATTGAAGCGGCACAAAAATCACCAATATATAAACTAGCCATTGAACAAGGTATTGCTCTGCCTTTACATCCTGAATATCGTACACTTCCTATGATATGGTATGTGCCCCCTTTGAGTCCTGTACTGAAAATGTTTGAAGGAGATGTGTCAGCTACCAATGCCAGCGAAGTTTTTCCTGCCATTGATCAAATGCGTATCCCAATTCAATATTTAGCAAATTTGCTAACAGGTGGCAATGAGGATGTTATTCGTTCTGTATTGAAGAAAATGATATTGATGCGTCAATATATGCGCAACAAAGATATTGGTAAATCATTTGACGAAAGCATACTCGATAAAGTGGGAATTAACGCGCAAACTATCGAAGAAATGTATCGATTATTAGCCATTGCAAAATATGAAGATAGATTTGTTATTCCTACTTCTCATAAAGAAAAATATGAGGATTTATACCAAGAACAGGGCATGACAGGATTTGAATATACTCAGGCTTGTAACTCGTGTATACCCGGCAAAAAACAGAATACTGACAAATAGCGATTATGGATAACAAAGAATTATTAAAGTTAATTTCATTACTGCTACAATATCCTGAAAAAGAGATTTATACGATGGATTGGCAGCAATATATTGATGCTATTGAAGAAACTGAAGTAGCTAAATATATTATTGATTTTGGAAGATATTATAAAGATAATGACTTGAGTGTACTTCAGGAGAACTATGTTCAGGCATTTGATTTCAACGATAAAATGAATTTATACCTTACTTATTCAAAATTGGGCGATGAAAAAGAGCGGGGACGAATATTGGCAGAACTTAAAGAGATATATAAATTTGCCGGTTTTGAACTTGTATCTACAGAGTTGCCTGATTATCTTCCTCTATTGTTAGAATTTGTTTCACATACTGATAAAAAAATAAGAACTGATTTACTTCAACGCTTTCGTGATCCAATTATTCAGATGCAAGAAATTCTTGCAGATAAAAAAAATCCGTATTCAAATTTATTACAAGGACTAATTATAATTATTAATTCCATCACTTTAAAAAAAGTTTAATTATGAGTTACTGGAATCAATTTCTTTGGGTAATTTTTCCCTATATGATGATAGCAATGACTATTATCGGGCATATTTACAGATATAGTACTGACCAAATGAACTGGAGTGCCAGATCATCCGAATTTTTGGAAAAGAAAAATTTGCGATGGGGAAGTATGTTATTTCACTACGGGTTTATTTTCGTTTTTTTTGGACATGTGCTTGGCTTACTTCTTCCGGAAAATTATATGTCTGCACTTGGAATTAGTGATACTATGTATCATAATTCTGCTGTTTATTTTGGCGGAGCAGCTGGTATCGTTACTGTAATTGGTATATGTTTATTGCTATTCAGACGATATAGCAATAAACGTATTTCTGTTACCAGTAGTTTTAGTGATAAATTTATTATTATTCTTTTATTTCTAATTATCAGTTTTGGAATCTATAACACGATATTCTATAATTTATATTTTGGCGATTTTAATTATAGAACCTCAATATCTCCTTGGTTCAGAAGTCTATTTATCTTTGTCCCTGATGCAAGCTTAATGGCTAATATTCCTATTACTTATAAAATACATATATTCCTTTCTTTTCTAGCATTTGGTGTTTGGCCATTTACGCGGCTTGTGCATGTATGGAGTATTCCTATAGCCTATATTAAACGACGACAGATTGTTTATCGCAGAAGATGTTGAGAGTTAGAATAACTTTTTCCTTAGTTAATCGCTCCTGTCTTTTTATGAAAGCGTGTAGTTCTTCAGGTAGGAAAGCAAAAAGAATAATTCCATTTTGGTTCCTTTGATACTTGCATTTTTTTGTTCCCTGTAGAAAAACTTTTCCCTCACTTTGCCTTGTATGGTGTGGTGGAAAAAATAATCCATACAATAGCCCTCAAACAAATTGTGGGGCAATTCAAATTCAAACTTGTCATCGAAAGGAACCGTGAAGGGTTTTGTTTTAATGCTATTATATTTTTCATCTTGCTAAAAACAATTCTTTCGCATGCGTACGTACACGTGCGTGCGCATAATAACAACTTTCAATTGTTATTATCTCTATTTTAAAATAATAAAATTATGTCAAAACAAAAACCACCATCACCTCCTCCATCAAGACAATTAAATGAAGAGTCTAATCCAAGACCTACAAGACCAAGACCTACACCAAAACCTAAAAAGTAGGATTGGCAACACTTGATTAAGAATCAAAAACGTGTGGTAAAAAAAATAAATAGGACTCTGAGCGGTCTGCAAGACCCAGCGATGAGTCTGTGTTGAACTACACCCGCCGGGTTTTGAACTATGTACTTAACGATGGTTTTTATTGTTTTTTAGAAGAAATAATATTCGCGTTCTTGGATTAATGTAGGTTTTTGTACTTAATCCGGTTTTGTCAATGAACAAAATAATTTGTTCTGCTTATTTTTTTAATGATTTTGACAAAAAAGGATATAGTTTCTCCATTAGCCTTAAATACAACGACTTGGATTAATGATTTATTTGAGTTAATAATTTATTTCCATAAGGTAAAATACAGGGCGACCTTATTCGTGGAAGTTCCCTCACCACAATCATACGTCCTTTTTTGCAAACAGGACAAATGCATCGGTCAATCCCAGTAAGTCGTTTAAAGCGTTCTTGGTTTGTTTCGGGTACTTGCTGCTTTTTTATAATGGTTTCAATATTTAATTTTTGCTCTGCGACGAATTTGAGTTTAAGATTTCGTTTTACTGTTGGATTATAAATACCATAGCGACGTATTTTCACAAAACGTTTTGGCAAGATATGCATACAGAACCGACGTAAAAATTCAACACCATCAAGAGCCTGAGAAAACTCAAAATTTGCATATGACGTATATTTATTGTATATTTGTACGTAAATAATAAAACAATGGAAACAAAATTGACATTAAGACTAAATGACAGCGTAATAGAAAGAGCAAAACTTTATGCAAGAAGTCATCGAATCAGCTTATCTAAAATGATAGAATCATATCTCGACAGTCTGACTAAAGAGAATAATGACGATAGTAAAAGTTCTATAACCCCTCTTGTAGAAAGTTTGAGTGGTGTTATAAACTTACCTTCAGACTTTGATTACAAAAAAGAGTATAGTGACTATATAATTGAAAAATACAAATGAAAAAATTGTTTATAGACACCAATATTGTGATAGACTTATTATCACGTAGAGTACCATTTTATGAAGAAGCAGCTAATCTTTTCTCACTTGCAGACAAGAAAATTATAGAATTAAGCATATCTTCATTGACTATAGCAAATACAAGTTACACACTTTTAAGTCAGACTAATTCGACATCCGCTAAAGAAATATTGAGAAAACTAAGACTCATAATCAACATTTTACCACTTGACGACAAAATTATTGGAATAGCACTAAATGACAACTCATTTGACGATTTTGAAGACGGACTTCAGTATTTTACAGCAATTGAGAATAATCAAGACCTTATTATAACTAGGAATTTGAAAGACTTCAAAAATTCCGACTTACCTGTTATGACTGCTAAACAATTTTTAAAAATGTAAAAAGGCCTATT
>JAGGUP010000108.1 GCA_021158405.1 Bacteroidales bacterium | reverse complement strand
TCAGATTATCGAATCCATTGGACAAGGGATGGATTTAAGCTATATCTCTGAAGAATTCAAAGAAAATATCGAGTTTGGTCCTCGTGGTCGTGTTCAAACCAACGAATACTATCAAACAGGTGTTAAATGGTTCTTTATGGGTGGTGATATTATTCAAGGTCCAGATGTAATTCACGGTATTGCCAATGGCCATAAAGCGGCTATTGGTATTGATAATTTTATTCAAGGAATAGATTTTAAAGCTGCAAAATAATATAGATGATGGGTTTGATACCTGCTGTATAGTCATTCTAGCGAATGCGAAGAATCTCTTATTAAGATATTTCGCTTTGCTCAATATGACGTCCTAAATTGGAATAGTTTAATATGAACCCTCGGATAGAAATGACTTGTTTATCAAATATAATTTTATAATTTTAACAAATTATGGCAAATATTTCAACAAAGTATTTAGGTTTAGAGCTGAAAAGCCCTGTAATCGTAGGCAGTTCACCACTAACCGATACGGTAGAAAAGGTGAAAAAATTAGCCAATGCAGGAGCAGGAGCAGTGGTTTTAAAATCGCTTTTTGAAGAGCAGATTTTAATGGATGTCGATGCTCAAAGAGTGAACAATATGTACGATTCTTTTGGCGATGCCGAAAACTATCTAACCTATTATACCAAGCAAAAAAGCATAGGTGATTATCTAAAGCTGATAAAAGATTGTAAAAGCGAAACGGATATTCCAATTATTGCAAGTATCAATTGTATGAGCCACGGTGAATGGGTGGAATTTGCACTTAAAATGGAAGAAGCCGGTGCCGATGCTTTGGAATTGAACATATTCGTTTTGCCTGCTGATGCAGAATATACTGGCTTTGATTATGAGAAGTCATATTTTGATATCATCAACCAAATAAGCGATGTTATTTCTATTCCGGTAACTGTAAAAATGAGTCATTATTTTTCAGGTATGGCCAATTTTTTTACACGTTTGAGTCAGACTGATATTAAAGGAATGGTGCTTTTTAACCGCTTTTATTCTCCCGACGTAGATATAGAAAATGAGAAAGTCATCAACCAGTCATTCAATAGTTTAGCAGTAGATAACAGTATGGTAATGCGCTGGATGGGGATTCTTTCTCCAAAAGTGGCTTGCGATTTAGTTTCTTCTACGGGTATTGTTAATGGTGATTCAGTTATTAAGAATATGCTTGTTGGTGCCAATGCTGTTCAGGTTGTTTCTTCAATCATTAAAAATGGTACAATAGTAATCTCAGAAATGAATAAGAGTCTTGAAACTTGGATGGACTCAAAAAATTATACGAGTACAAACGAATTTATTGGTAAATTGAGCCAGAAAAATGTTCGCAAACCAATCTTGTTTGAAAGAACACAGTTTATGAAGTATTTTTCAGATGCCGATTTTGTTAATCTTTAAAAAGAAGGAGTATTTATGTTAGTTTCAAAAATAGTAGAAAATAAAGGAAAAATGGTGGTAACGGTAACAGAAGATTCTTCTGTTTATCATACTGTTAAGCGTTTGGACGAAACAGGAACAGGTGCTGCACTTGTTGTGAACGAAAAAGAAGAATTGGTTGGAATTATTTCTGAAAGAGATATTTTATACAAATGCTATAAAATGGGTAAATCACTTGATGGAAGTAATCTGGTTAAAAATCTAATGACTTTATCCGAAAACATTATTGTTGGGAAAATGGAAGATACAAGTACCTATCTCATGCATGCCATGATTGATAAGCATATTCGCCATATTCCCATTTTAGATGGTGAAGAAATTGTAAGCATTATTGCTATTGAAGACGTATTGCGTGCTGTATTAGAAACTTCCGAATCAGAAGCCAAACTTCTACGAGAATACATCAAGAATCCATTTGGGGTTCATGCTTATAAATAGGAATTAAGCAGAATAATATAAAGGCCTCATTTTTCATAAGAAAGTGGGGCTTTTCTGTATAAAATTTCTTTGTGCGACTCAGTGAAATCCTTGTGTACCTTCGTGGTTAATCTTTTTTACCACTAAGGAGCGCAAAGGCAGTACAAAGTAAAGTCTGTCCTTGTTGAATTCAGTGTTTAGATTCAACTTATATTTGTAAATAAAACTTTAGATGAAAGAATTGGCCTTTTACTTTTTCCAATGTGTAAACGATCGTATTCAAGCAAAAGCCAATACCATTGAAATGTATATTGTTGAGAATAACCAAGAGGATAAACTGGAGTTAATGATTCGCGACAATGGCGAAAAATTTGATATAGGTTTAATGAAAGCTGATAATTCAGTAGCAATGAAAAAATATCCTGCTTTAAACTTTTTACAAAAAGACAGCAAAGAAAACAAAGGCGATTTTAAAATCCTTTCTCATAATCAAACAGGAAATTTAATTGAAATTTCTTACCCTTTAAAAAATAAGCAGCGTACACGATTAGGAAGCATATCAAATTTCTTAAGTATACTTTTTGTTGCTTATCCCCAAATCCATTTTATTTACTCTCAAATAAGCAAAAAAGGAGAGTTTTTATTTGATTCTGAGCAGTTCACAAAAGCATTAAATGAAATGGATTTTGAAGAGCAAGAGTTTTTATCAAATTTGAAAGAATTGTTGGATAGTCAAAGTGCATCTATTCAGGTCTTTGCCTAAGCAAGAATGCTGTTGAATATAGGATAGTCTGTATTGAATATAAATTATGCCCGTAACTACTTTATAATTAGAGAAATAATGCTTTCGCAATCGTTTTAAATAAAGAAAAATATAGGGAATAAATAAATTGAATATCTTTGCCCTGTGAAAATAATAACAAAACTATTTTTATAAAAAATAAAGCAATGAATTTAGAACAAATCATGAACAATTTGGAGGCTAAACATCCAGGCGAACTGGAGTACCTTCAAGCCGTTAAAGAGGTGTTGGAATCTCTTCAAGAAGTTTTGGCTGATAACCCACAATTTGAATCAGCAGGAATTATTGAACGCTTAGTTGAGCCTGACAGAATCCTTACATTTAAGGTTTCTTGGGTTGATGATAATGGTAAAGTTCAAGTAAACCTTGGATACAGGGTTCAGTTTAATAATGCGATTGGTCCCTATAAAGGCGGATTACGTTTTCACCCTAGCGTGAATTTAAGTATTCTGAAATTTTTGGGTTTTGAGCAAATCTTTAAGAACTCCTTAACAACCCTACCTATGGGTGGTGGTAAAGGAGGATCTGATTTTGATCCTAAAGGAAAATCAGATGCTGAAATTATGCGTTTCTCACAAGCCTTTATGTTAGAATTATGGCGCCTTATTGGTCCTGAAACTGATGTGCCTGCTGGTGATGTTGGCGTTGGTGGACGTGAAATCGGTTTCTTATACGGTATGTATAAAAAATTGGCTCGCGAAAATACTGGCGTTCTTACCGGTAAAGGTGGCAATTGGGGTGGCTCTTTGGTTCGTCCAGAAGCTACTGGTTATGGTGGAGTCTATTTCATGAATGAAATGATGAAAGCACATAAGGATACTCTAGAAGGTAAAGTGATTAGCTTATCCGGTTTTGGTAATGTTGCTTGGGGTGCTGCTCTAAAAGCAAATGAATTAGGTGCTAAAGTGGTTACTATTTCCGGCCCTGATGGTTATATCTACGATGAAGAAGGTATTAGCGGAGAAAAAATTGAATATATGTTAGAGCTTCGTGCTTCTAATAATGATGTTGTTGCTCCATTTGCAGAAGAGTTTCCTTCTGCCAAATTTGTTCCTGGTAAAAGACCTTGGGAAGTAAAAGTTGATATTGCTATGCCATGTGCAATTCAAAATGAATTGAATGGTGATGATGCTGCTACACTTTTAGCCAATGGTGTTAAATATGTTGGTGAGGTGTCTAATATGGGTTGTACTCCAGAGGCTGTTGAAGCTTTGTATAATGCAAAAATTCCTTATGGTCCTGGTAAAGCAGTCAATGCTGGTGGTGTTGCTGTTTCTGGTTTGGAAATGTCTCAAAATGCTATGAAATATAATTGGAGCGCCGAAGAAGTCGACAAAAAATTACATGTGATTATGGCTGATATTCACGCTGCATGTATCCAATACGGTACAGAAGATGGTGGATTCATTAATTATGCTAAAGGAGCCAATATTGCAGGTTTCTTGAAAGTCGCTAATTCTATGCTCGATCAAGGAATTATCTAATTCTATCCATTTAAATACTAAATAGCCGTTCTTCATTTTTTGGAGAGCGGTTTTTTTATGATCTCTCTCAAAGGCGCGAAGAGGCGTAAAGTTTTTATTAAAAAACTCATATTGATTCTTTGTGTCCTTGCGAGATATTTTAAGTCAATAATTTGAGCTTCTGAAAATTTAATTTTTTAACTCATAACTCCAATATTCCATAACTCCAATATTCCATAACCTTTTCTCTTTATCACTCTTTTTCTTTTTTACTCCATCTTCAAACTTCTTTTATCTTTGCACAAAAATTAAAAAGTGGCTCGACATAAATTGGCTCAGTTTGTAGAAAACGAGACTTTCTCACATATGTTCTATGCTCCAAGAGAGGAGCTTTTAAAAGGTTTTGCTTTAAAAGGAAATTGGAAAAAAGATTTTTTTAAAAACGATAATCCGATTACCCTTGAGTTGGGTTGTGGAAAGGGAGAATATACAGTAGGTTTAGCAAAAAAATATCCAAATAGAAATTTTATAGGAATTGATTTAAAAGGTTCCAGAATGTGGCATGGCGCAAGTATTGTGCAAAAAGAAGGGCTGAAAAATGTAGCCTTTATTCGAACAAAGATCGATCAGCTATTGCAATTTTTTGTGACAGATGAAGTTGCCGAAATATGGTTAACTTTTTCTGATCCGCAGCCAAGACATGAAAAGCGTAGACTTTCATCACCAAGATTTTTAAATTTGTATCGTGAAGTGCTGCAACCCAATGGATTTATCCATCAAAAAACAGATAACCGCGAACTTATTGATTATACATTAGAGGTAGTTCATTACTATAATTTCCCTCTTGATTATTCAACTTATGATGTTTATAAAACAGAATCAAAGAATGATCTTGTGGAAATTCAAACGTATTACGAAAAAATATATTTAAAAGAAGGAATTCCAATCAATTATATGAAGTTTCGTTTAAATAAGGAATTTGAAACAAATACCTTGTTAGTTTTACCTGTTGAAATTGCAAAGAATATATGAAAGAGCACTCTTTTTTTGAATCTGTTTGGGAAGTGGTTGCTAAAATTCCATTTGGAAAAGTGACTTCTTACGGAGCAATAGCACGTTACCTTAGTACTCCTAAGGCGGCGAGAATGGTGGGATGGGCTATGAATGCTTCTCATGCTGCCAAATTGGATATTCCTGCGCATCGTGTGGTAAACCGGTTGGGTATGCTTAGTGGAAAACAACATTTTGGTCAAATAGATTTAATGGAAGATTTATTAAAAAGCGAAGGTTTAATCATAAAAGAGGATAAGATTGTTAATTTTGAAGAAAATTATTGGGATCCTTTGATAGAATTGAGAGTTAAGAGTTAAGAATTAAGAATTAAGAGTTAAGAGTTGGATGTCAGAACGTTAATATATCAGTACATTAAATAAAATGGATTTAAAAAAGAAAGAAGCTCGCTATAAGAGGATTTACACACAGCTAGAAAAGCTAATGTCTACTTGCCAAGATGAAGAGGCTCGAAAAGCGAGTATTATTGCCGTTTTACATCATAAAATGGACTATTTTTTTTGGACTGGATTTTATATGCTGAACCGAGGCGAATTAATCGTTTCAAAATATCAAGGTCCGGTGGCTTGTATGTTGTTAAAACAAGATATTGGTGTCTGCTGGGCTGCCATCAATGCAGGAAAAAGTATTGTTGTACCTGATGTTCATCATTTCTCAGGTCATATTGCCTGTGATTCGCGCTCTCAATCGGAGATAGTGATTCCATTAAAAAGTAAAATAAATGAGATTATCGGCGTTTTAGATGTGGATAGTAAGGAATTGTATTCTTTTGATGACATCGATCGTATTTATTTGGAGAAAATTTTAAATTTAATTTATATACAAAGCAGGTAATGGATGAAATTTTGAGTTATTCAATTTTATTAGCTTTTGGTCTTTCAAGCGATCTTTTGTTTTTAGCGGTAGGAGCGGGTGTTGCAATGCATCCATATTCGGTGTGGTTAAATTTAAAAGCGGCTCTGGTCTTTGGCTTGGTGCAAATATTAATGGCTGTTCTGGGTATTAATGTTGGTTTCTTTGTTTCGGACTTAATCCCTGATTTCAATTATTACTTAGGTTTAGTTCTAATTGCTTTCGTTGGGCTTAAATTTTTGCTGGAAACAAATAAAATCCAGAATGAGAGTAGAACTTTTTTAATTGAAGACAGAAAAATATTATGGAGTCTTTCTTTTGCTTCTTCTTTTAATTCATTTATCGCTTACACCGGGTTTGGCTTGATGTTAGTCAAATATTCTATGTTTCCAATCATTGGCCTTGCTGCATTTGTTTTTTTATCCGTTCTTGTTGGTGTATTTATTGGGAACAAATATAGGCCGGAACATTTGGGACGATTCAGTAAATTTTTTGGAGGAATTATACTTATTTTCCTCGCTATATATTTGATGTTTCATTAATTCGGTAAATAGTCAAAAAATAGGTTTCTTTGCAAAAGAATTGAAACCTATAAATTAGGAGCTGATCTAATTGGGTATTATTACGAACATTATTATGGCAAAAATTAGAATTACAAAAGAGTTTAAATTCGAAACTGCTCACGCTTTAAAAGGCTATGATGGGCTTTGTAAAAATATACATGGTCATTCCTATGAATTATTAGTCACTATTATTGGCGAGCCTATTGAGGATAAAAATTCTCCAAAATTAGGAATGGTAATGGATTTTGGTGATTTAAAACGAATTGTGCGTGAAGAGATTGTTGATGAAATGGATCATGCATTAATCTTAAATAAAGAATCTAAAGAAGCTCAAAATTTACTTGGTCGTGACGAAATGTTTAACAGAGTTATGTTGGTAGATTATCAACCATCCAGCGAGAATATGCTTGTTGATTTTGCCGAACGTATCCAGCCTCATTTATCTAATGGAATTAAGTTATATAGTATGTTGCTTCGCGAAACGGTGACTTCTTACGCCGAATGGTTTGCTGCTGATCAAGATTAACTTCTTCTCCGTTTACTTTTAATTGATTTACGAGTATTTTTCGTTTTAGAATTGTCTTGTTGCTTATTTTTTTTAGCTAAAAGTTTCTTGATCAAATCAGGCCGATCTTTTAACACGCGCTTGATCCACGCCATATTTTCGCCTTTATACCAAAAAAAGAATCGATGTTGATCCAACTTTTCTTGTTTGTTACGAGCAGTATATACTTTCTCTAAAGTATAAGGATGATAACCGGAATAATATGCAACCGTAGCTACTGTCATCGGTGTTGGTGTAAAATCCTGTACTTGCTCCAAATGAAATCCCATATCCTTGGTTTCGGCTGCCAGATTAGCCATATCTTCCAGTTTTGATTCAGGATGTGAGGAAATAAAATAGGGGATAAGTTGAATTTTCTTTTCTAATTTTTGATTGATCTTATCGAATTGCTGCTTGAAAGAATGAAAATATTTGAAGGAAGGTTTACGCATCATTTTTAATGTGTCTTCCGAAGTATGTTCCGGAGCTACTTTTAAACGGCCACTAACATGACGGTCGAGCAGCTGACGCATATATTCATTCATTATTTTTTCATCGCCTTCGATATTATAATCTTTTACCAATAAATCATAACGGATGCCACTACTCACATAGGCATTTTTTATTCTGGGATGTGCATCGACTTTCTTATAAATATTTAGCAAAGGCTGATGCGAAGTCTCTAGATTATTACAAACACTTGGGTATATGCAAGAAGGTCGTTTACACTGATCGCATAATTCCTGATACTTTCCCTTCATTTTGTACATATTGGCTGATGGGCCGCCCAAATCTGAAATATTTCCTTTAAAATCGGGCATCAAGGACATTTGATCCACTTCACGCATGATAGAGGCTTCAGATCTAGAGGCGATAAATTTTCCTTGATGAGCCGAGATGGTGCAAAAGCTACAACCGCCAAAACAACCTCGATGCATATTCACCGAAAATTTTATCATTTCAAAAGCAGGAATAGTACCGCGTTTTTTGTATTTTGGATGTGGTAATCGTGTATAAGGCAAATCAAAAGAGGCATCAATTTCTGATTCGGTCATAGTGGCAAAAGGGGGATTGATAATCACCGTTTCGTCATCAATTTTTTGAATGATTCTTTTTGCTGTTACTCGATTAGATTCTTGCTCAATATGACGGAAATTTTTAGCGTATTTTAGTTTGTCACTAAGACATTCCTGATGAGAGTATAATTCAATATTGCGCCAGCTTTTGTTTTGCGGAATCTCTTTTCCCTTTTGCAGAAGAATTCCTGTTTGAGGCACGGTATTCAAAGATTCAAATGGAACCCCTTTTTTAAGCAATTTTAAAATGGCAAGCAAAGGTTGTTCGCCCATTCCATAAACCAATATATCAGCTTTGCTATCTTTTAAGATAGAAGGTTTTAATTTGTCCGTCCAATAATCATAATGCGTAACTCTGCGCAAAGAAGCTTCCACACCTCCCAACACAATAGGAACATCTGGATAAATATTTTTAAGAATATTGCTATAGACAATAGATGTATAATCTGGACGAAAGCCCTTTTCGCCTCCAGGTGTATATGCATCGTTTGATCGTAAGCGTTTATTCGCCGTATAGTGATTCACCATGCTATCCATATTTCCTGCTGTCACTGCAAAAAATAATCTCGGTTTACCGAATTTTTTAAAATCCCGTAAATCGTCTTGCCAATTGGGCTGTGGGATAATTCCCACTCGAAATCCTTCTGCTTCGATAATTCGTCCGATAACAGCTGCGCCAAAAGCAGGGTGATCAATATAAGCATCGCCGCTTACTAAAACAACATCCAGCTCTTCCCAACCGCGTTGCAGCATTTCTTTGCGTGTAATCGGCAGCCAATCTTCTATTTTCGGTACTATATACATTGCGGCAAAGCTACAATAAATCGGTTTAAACATTGTGAGTCGACTTTTTTGAACCATGGTCGAGGAAATATCCTTAGTTTTGTTTTGAAAACAAAATGAATGTCGATAAAACTAGAAAATATTAGTAAACTTTATGGGAATCAGTTTGCCCTGAAAAATGTTTCAATGCAAATAAATAAGGGTGAAGTTGTTGGTTTGTTAGGCCCAAATGGAGCCGGAAAATCGACTCTAATGAAAATTATTTGCGGTTATCTACCTCCCAGTAATGGGAAAGCTTTTGTTTATGGTTTTGATGTTGAGATTGACAGTGAAAAAACAAAAAGTTTAATTGGTTATTTACCTGAAAACAACCCTCTGTATTTGGATATGTATGTGCGTGAATATTTGCAATTTGTCGCCAAATTGTACAAAATTAAGAATGTAGATGATGAGGTGAATAATAGCATTCAAATTTGTGGTTTGAAACTCGAACAAAATAAGAAAATAGGAGCGCTCTCAAAAGGATATAAACAAAGAGTGGGATTAGCGCAGGCATTGATTCATCAACCGGATGTCTTAATTTTAGATGAACCCACGAGTGGACTGGATCCCAATCAGTTGATTGAAATACGAAAATTAATTAAAGAAGTTGGGAAGGAGAAAACAGTTTTGCTGTCTTCTCATATTATGCAAGAAGTGGAGGCTATTTGTAGTCGAGTTATCATTCTTAATAAAGGCGAAGTAGTTGCTGATGATCTCACTGAAAATTTATCGAAATTTATACAAAGGGGAGAAAAGATATTGCTTGAACTTGATGAATCCATAAATGGAGAGGAGTTTACTCAATTGGTTGGCGTTTTAAGTGCCAAACTAATAAATCCAAATACCTGGGAGATTCAATCTAATGGTGAGGTGGATGCTAGGCAGCAATTGTTCGAATTTGCTATAAAGCGTGGACTGAATATTCGGGCAATGCAAAAAGTGGAGAATTCCTTGGAGCAAATTTTCCAAGAATTCACAATTCAAAAGTAAGTTGTTTGAAGGTATAAGAAATGCGAAAAAGCTTGTCGAATAGTTGTATGCTTAAGCTTGAAAAGTGCACGATAAAATAGAGGGAAAAGTATATTATAAACTCAAAAATTTGAATTCAAAGGCAATTAAATAAAACGGAGTTCACCTATTTGCCTCAAAGACCAACTTACAATAAAAGATACCGCGAAAATAGTTATGGCAATCATAATGGTTAGCTGTGGAATAGTTGCATCGTTTGAAGCTTGCATATAGAAAATTCCTCCTAATCCCAAACCAAGCATAATCAAACCTCCAATTAATTCAAATTCCCAAGCTAAATAGAGGGTTACTAAAATTAAGAACCAAGGAATAGCATCTGGAAGATTTCTTAAAATATTATCAATGGTAATACCGTAATTGATAGCTCCTGTAAATATGGCAATACTAACCATGCTAAATCCGATAATTAAAATTCCATATCGGGCAATATGCTGAAAAAAATTGGCAAGACTTAAAATCATGACAAGTTAAAATTAGTATACTAGAATGCAAAAGTACAAATTAATTGATTCTATTTCAATATTTTTTTTAAATACCTTTAAAATCATCTTGTTACAATACGTTCAAAATCACTTTTAGTTACAGTTAATAAACCGGATGCAGGTAATCTTTTGGTCATTTCTCTCCAATGAGCATCTTTTTCAAAAACAATTTTAAAAATCGGAAGTGCTTGTTCAATGAGTCCATTATTGGCCATTGTTACGGCTTTCCAATATTTCATTTCTATATTTTCGGGTTGCATTTCTTCCGCAGTTGCGTATTCTTTAAGCGCAAGTTCCATATCTCCATGTTCAACGGCTAAATCACCTTTATTCATATGGTCATAGGCTCTATGCACAACAAGTAAACGACTAAGTTCTGATAAAGGGTCAATATTGTCATCTACACGTAAATCTACTTTTTTATCCTGCCACTCAGTTGTTTTCTCTGAGCCAACAACTAATAGAGCCGCCGATTGCTTTCCTCTGATATCGCCTCCAGCTTTTTGTGCCGCTTTTAACACTTCTACAACTCTTTCTGCTAAAGGTAATCGAGTATTTTCCAGAAATGCTTTTTCCATTGCGGGAACTATTTTATCGTTTAACATCATATTGGCTTGAACAGCAAAATTATCGCCAATAATATGATAGGCAGATTGTACACATTTAGCACCTGTGTAAGAGGATACTGAACCTTGATTGTCGAGTAAAGCAAGTTGCCTGAAATCACGACCTTTATCTGCTTCAATTAATTGATTTAAAGCCTCTTTTGCCGTAACGCCATTCTCCATTAATCCTAATCCTTCTGGACCAAAGGCAGGATTTATAAAGGATTGAGTAGCAACAACACCAACTCCTGATTTCGCCCAACAAACAGAGGTGCCAACAGCAAACCAATGACTTTGAACGCCTACGGCCATTTCGCCAGTGGCTGTATCACGAGCAACTATTGAAAAAGTATGAGCAAAAGGCTCGGTAGATTTGAAGTTTTGAGCAAAAAGTGTGGATGTTAATACTATTCCAATTAATAGACTTAGATAATTTTTATAATGCATAGATTGTGATTTTTAATTTTGAATAATAAATTTTTGTACTTCTGTTAAGTTGGTTTTATTGTTGGTCAAAACTATAAAATAAACTCCATTTCTGAATCTGGAAATATCAAAATCAAGACTGTTTTGTGTAAAAACCTGACTTCTATATAATGATTGTCCATTTAAATTAAATAGTTCAAAAACCTTTTCATCCTTGAAATTGAATTGAAGTTCTAAAATTCCTTTTGCGGGAATTGGTGCCAGAGTAAAAGATGAATTTTTAGAATCTAAGTTGCTAATTGCTGTAAGATTATTCATTTTTTCAGCAAAAACCCAAATCTGACGGGCAATTCTTTCTTCTTCAGTATCGGCACTCAAAGTTATAACATCATTATATAATCCTTTATCTGCAAGCTGACCATTGAACTGAATATGTAAATCAATACTTTGTCCTGCCCCAATTGTTATTGGAAATAAATCCGTAATTCCAAATAAATTAGAATGGCTCGAAAAACTAGTCAGAACCAAATCTTCTGCTTTATTATTCGTAACAAATACAGTTTTTTGAATAGCGCTTTGTTCTTCAATTTGTTCGAAATCAATACTGTCAATATCCGTTTCAAATACTTTTGTTTCCCATGTATATTTTAAAATGCGAGGACTAAAACTGTGCTGAGTAAAATCCATTTCTAAAGCTACTGTTCCATCGGGATGAAACTCCGTTGCAGAAGGCCAATAGACTCCCCAGTAGTTAATTACATTACCATTATATACTTCCTGTGTTCCTGAACCATGATTGCTATAGACAGGAGTTTCTCGTCCATATCGGTGAATAAGAGTGGCAGTCATATTATTTTCATCAAGATCATAAATAATAGAGCTTGACTCTTGAGTGTCATGTAAATTTCCATTGTCGAATACAAGAAGATTTCCATTATCTAATCGACTAATACTATGCTGATGAGAAAATCCTATCGGATCATTAATAAAAGTAAATTGATTGTTTTTTCCTCCCAAGCGCCAAATAATTTCTCCCGTTCTTCGATCTACTTTGGTGATTTCATCCATATGGCGGCAAGAAAGTATAAAGCTGGTATCTGAATCTATAGCAACACTATTTGCGTGAACATAATCTAATTGAGCTTCAGTATAATCTAGATAATCTGAATTTTCATTTCCGTCAAAGATATCAAAATGATCAGCACTGTTCCAGGTATATTTTAGCGTCCCTTCCTTATCGAATTCTTGAATGACAACATCCAAGACTTCCGCATTTTCATTTCCACCTTCAATTAGGCCACTCATATTCTTATAACTCACAGCTTCACCCATAAGTAAAATATTTCCTTCTTTATCAAAAGCCCAATCATGGCCATTAGCATTAAACCCATTTATAGCAAATTTACTTTCCACTTCAAGCATTTCATCAAGGATAAATAATTTTCGCGGAACTCCATTTAAATAACCTATTCTACCATCTTTCATAAGACGCATAGATCCAGAAGCTTTATTCATTTTTCGAAAAAAAACAGGAGTTCCAAAGTTATCCACAATACTAATGTATAAGGATGCGTTTTCTGCGCTCACACCTTTTGCAGCAAGAAAATAGTAGCCTGGAGCAGGATTATTGGACTCTAGGATTTTTATATTTGGAAAATAGTCACTTACCTGAGCTTGCCCTTTTAAATTTATTGAAAATAATAAAGTAAAAATTAGGGTGAATACTTTAACAGAAGGGCTGTGTATAAAACTGAGTTTCATAAGTATATTTTATTGAAATCATTATTGAATGTCTAAAGCGAGCTCAACCGCCTTTTCGGCATGAATCTTGGTCGTGTCAAAAACAGGGATTGGGCTGTCTTTTTGCTTAATTAAAAGTGGTATTTCCGTACATCCTAAAATTACACCTTCTGCTCCTTCATTTTGAAGTTTCTCAATAATTGCTTGGTATTTTTTGCGTGATGATTCTTTTATTTTACCAAGAGTAAGTTCCTGATAAATTATCTTATGTATTATTTGCCTGTCTTTTTCATTGGGAACAATAACTTCAAAACCATGATCCTTCTCTAATTTTCCTTTATAAAAATCATGTGTCATTGTAAAATTAGTGCCCAATAAGCCAATTTTTTTCAAATCTGCCTCTTTTATCTTTTCGGCTGTAGCATCTACAATATGCAGAATCGGAATCGATATTTTCTCTGCCATTTCTGCTGCCATTTTGTGCATAGTATTTGTACAAATGACTAATAAATCGGCACCTCCTTTTTCTACTTTTTGAGCGGCATCAATCATAATCTCCGTTAATTTCTCCCAATTACCGGCATGTTGTAATTGTTCAATCTCTTTAAATTCAACTGAATACATTAGACTCTTGGCAGAATGTGTGCTCCCCAACAGTTCTCTAACCTTTTGGTTAATCAATTTATAATAAACAGCTGAAGATTCCCAGCTCATTCCTCCTATCAGTCCAATAGTTTTCATCTTCTCTCTTTTAATTCCAAAGATAGAAGAATTATTATGAATTTTGGAATCAGTTATGGAATTATCGATTCAATTTGTATACTAAGGAGAACCTCAATGAGCGGAAATTATAATCGTGCATACCATATTCAAACTGCACACTCATATTAAGAGAATTTGTTCGGGTACTTTCTAAACGGGAGCGATAAACCATTGGTCTATCGCCATTATTCAAATAACCATAAAACCCGCCAATTTCATTGCTCCATTTGAATATTTTCGAATTTAATTGAATACCAGTTCCGTAGAGTATTGCGTCATCTTGAAAGTAAGCTGCTAAATTGGTTTGCCAAACATAAAACCCAATTAGTGTATAAACTCTTAAAGATTGAAGAAAAGATTTCTTTAAAGAATATGTTTTTCCGGCACTTAAGTCGAAAAAATAGCCCGGCGAATCTGCAAATCGTGCTGATTCATACCCATTTCCTGAAGCCGTTCTAATGTTAATCCCTATTAATAAATCTGGCCACTTTGGATGATCTTTTAGGAGTTGGATTTGTGTACCAATATATAAATCTCCAGAAGCATTGCCTTTTCCCTCATGATTTCTCGAAAATCGCTTGTCACGAATAATGGTATCATAGGAATAAAACTCAATCGGAATCATCGAAAAAGTAATGCCAACTTTATCCTTTTGAAGAGGAATAAATAGCTTTGTATAAAGGTTATATGTTTGCTCATGACTATTGAAATGTCCTTCAAGAGCGCTTTCCAGTTCTATATTTGTTTTGAGGCGACCTTGATTAATATCAGGAATAGGAAAGGCGTTAGGCCCAAAATAATCGGGAGACATAGTTAAGTAATTTTGCCAGGGAGTAACCCCATCGTATTCATGGTATTCGTACCACCACCAATGGTAGTTTTGAGCCACAGCAAAATGACTATTCAAAGCAAAGAAGAAAACAAAAAAGATTGTTTTCAAGTGAAGCATAAAATAATTTTTAATAGATAAAATAAATTGTTTAATAATGTTCTATCTTGGGATTAATTGATCTTTAGCCTCAAAAACAGTTCTATTTCTTTCAAATGTGTTTAAAAGCAGGCTTATTTTAGATTTTGTTTCTTTATCTGCAAAAGATGACTTTAAAGCATTGATATTCATTTGATATAGTTCGAAACAATTAAAACCTTGTTTCAAAAGTAAGAAATATTCTTTAGATAAAGAGGTAGAAAACATGGCTGGATCATCCGAATTAATAGTGCAATTTACGCCAGCTTCTAAAAGCTTACGAATGGGATGTATCTCATCACTTTTTACGATACCAAGAGCATAATTGCTGGTGGGTGAAACTTCCAGTGTGATTTGCTTTTTTACAAGATATTGAATTAATTCTGGATCTTCCAAGCTGCGTATTCCATGTCCAATGCGTTCAGCACCAAGTATTTTTAGGGCTCCCCAAACACTTTTTGCTCCTTCAGTTTCACCCGCATGGGCAACGATATGTATTTCTGCTTTACGAACTTTCTCAAATGCTTTTGCAAATAATTCAGGAGGAAATCCACTTTCCGGTCCACCAATTCCCAATCCAATAAATAAACCTCTTTTATTGCCTTCTATCACAAAGTCAACAACCGCCATTTGAGTATTAACTAACTCGCGTGATATATCGGGGATGAAATTTATTTTTACTCCGTATTTTTCTGAACCTTGCTTAATTCCTTTTTCAATAGCTTTTAGAATAGCATATGTTTCAAATTTTTGAATAATAAAAGATGCACTGATAAAGGCTTCGGAATAAACAATGTTTTGCTCTGCCTGTTGGCGATAAAATTCCGTGATGATAAAGGTATAATCTTCTGGCTCTTTTAATGCCGTGATTGCCAATGTATAAACACGAAGAAAATGACCAAAATCTTTAAAAGCAAAGAAACTTTGCCATTCTTCTAAAGAACTTACGCCAAAATCAATCTTGTTTTTTTGTGCTAGTTCATAAAAAACCTCTGCTTGAGTTGCACCTTCCAAATGAACGTGCAACTCAATTTTAGGCATATATTTAACCTGTTCCACCAATTTGAGTGGGAGATGATTTCTATCAAATATCATTGTTAATGATTTGTTTAAACTTTTTTACATTTCTGCTGTTAGTGTTGAGTTAAATTCTGGTTTCTTCCTAATTTGACTTGCTTGTTCAAAATCATAGCATAGATTTATTATTTTGTTGTCAGAAAATTCACGTCCGAAAAATGATAATCCAATAGGCAAGCCATGAATAAAACCTGCAGGAATTGTAATATTTGGATAGCCGGCATTCGCAGCAGGAGAGGAGCTTCCTCCATGGAAATTATCACCATTAATAAGATCGATAGCCCAAGCTGCAGATCCTGTTGGAGCAACAATTACATCCAGATCAAACTCATTCATTACTTTATCAATACCTTCCGGTCCAGCCATTTGTTTCATTGTTTTGACCGCTTTGAGATATTCCGGTGTATTTAGATCGCCTTTGGTATCAGATAGTTCTAAAATTTCTTGTTTAAAGAAAGGCATTGCAGAATCAGCATTTGCTTTATTGAAGGCAATTATATCGCTTAAAGTACGAACTTGAATACCTTCGTCCATGCCGCTAAGGTATTTGTTTAATCCAGTTTTAAATTCGTATTGCATCACTAAATAGGCTGCGCGAGAAGCTTCTCGTGGATGACGATATTTTGGCAGTTCAACAAGTTCAGCTCCTAAATTCTTAATAATAGTCAAAGCTTTTTCTAATTCAGCATCCACCTCTTCATGAAACCCAAACATGGTGCGGGCAACACCTACTCTGGCACCATTTAATCCGCCTTTTGTGAGCGAAGAAACATAATCTACTTTATTATCGCTCATAGCTTCAAAAAGTAAGGTAGCATCTGTAAGCGTTCTTCCCATAGGACCTGCAGTATCGCAAGAATGAGAGATTGGAATAATTCCTTCCTGACTTACCAATCCAACTGTTGGCTTGATGCCAACAACACCATTGACCGTTGAAGGACAAACAATAGATCCATTTGTTTCAGTGCCGATTGCTATCGTACAGAAGTTAGCCGAAACAGACGCTCCAGATCCTGAACTTGATCCACAAGGTGTACGATCCAGAATATAAGGATTTCTGGTTTGTCCTAAAATACTGCTCCATCCACTGGATGAACGAGTTGAGCGGAAATTAGCCCATTCGCTCAGATTTGCTTTTCCAAGAATAATAACTCCAGCTTGACGCAGTTTCTCCACCAAAACAGCGTCTTTTTTTGCAATATTTTCGGCAATAGCTGTTGCTCCTGCGTTCGTATGCATTTTATCTCCGGTATCAATATTTCCTTTTATGAGAATAGGAATTCCGTGCAATGCACTTCTTATTTTCCCGTCAACACGCTCGGCATCCAGTTTATCGGCAATCGATAGTGCATCGGGATTAAGTTCTAATATAGCATTGAGTTTTGCACCGTTTTTATCCATTTCGTTTATACGTGCAGTATACATTTCCACAAGCGAACGCGCAGAATATTCTCCGGAATTCATTTTTTCCTGAAGTTCAGCCACTGTAATTTCATTCAGTTCAAATGCAGAAAATGTATCAAATCCTTCTTCGTTATACTCGTTTATGTCGGTATCGCAGCTAGTCAGAGCGCTTGTTGCTAATATTCCAGCACCTGCAATTGCTGATGCTTGTAAAAAATTTCTTCTGTCCATAGGAGTAGGTTTAATTGATTTGTTCCGTGTAAAACTACAAATTAAATGGATATTAAATTTCTTTGGTAAAGTGACAAAAAAAGCCCGATTAGTAAAAACCGAGCTTTTTTGAATATTTCAAGTGGTCTTATCAGTCAAGAATACTTACTATTTTATTATCTTCATTCATATCGTTTAACTATTTGAATATCAGAATAGTATACAATATTTATTGATATAAACAATTATAAATCAAGTGATTTTGTTAAAAAAAGCCTGCGTTTGCTCTGGGAAATCATTGCTAAGGGCTTGTTACGAAATAAGTTCTCTGAATCAGGTGAAGTTATTTTGTTCGGTAACGAGTCGAAAAACGCAGGCATAGCAGAGCTACGGCGAGGCTTTTTAACAAAATTAGTAGGCAAAAGAACGAGCATAAACGGAGTAGTTATTTCGCAACAAGCCCTAAGTCAAAACCCTCCTGAGGGAAATAATAACTTTGCTCAGCTAAATCAAAATACGTATTCTTCATCCTCGTTAATGATTTTTTTTAAAATTAAAGACTAAAATACTCGTTTATTTTTTGCCTTAAAATGTTAAAAATCATCGAAACTACTACTGTCCGCAATATCATCCAGATTATCTATATCTGAATATTTATCTTCATATTCTTCTCGTCGTTCGTCTCTAAGTATGCCATCCTCATCGTAATCATCATCATCTTCAATAATGGTTTGAGCTTCATACATAGTCATCCTGACAAGGTAATATATATCCTCCGTTTCAAATGGCAATACACTTACGCGTTTGCGATCCTTATTAGTAAAACGGATTAAGTTTTGACTGAACCCACTTGGGTAGGCTAATTTAATTTGTTCACGAATTTCTTCCGTTAACTTTTCGTAATCTTTGATAACCCTTTTTTTCTCCATTTTTCTGATAAAATTTCTGGATAAATATACAATATTATTTTTATGATTTCAATGTAAAATTCATTCAATGAAAACTATAGGCAAGTCTAATTTTTCATAAAACGAAAGGGTAAATAAAAGCAATAAAATTAAACATAGGTATAAAAAATATTTTTTTTTAAAATTTTTTTCGTTCGGAACAAGGAAGACTGTTTTAAGTTGAATGATTATTTACCTTTTGAAATATTGGGTTGATTAACCTGAGAATAAAGGCATATTCTCTATTCTTCCCAATCTAAAAGCAGTTCGAGAATAAAAATGCGCTTTCCAAAATTTTGATAGTTTGCTTGAAAAAACATTAATCCTAATAGAGGGAAAAATTGAATCATCACATTCTGCAAATAAGGATAAGCGTTTTCACTATACACGATATAAAATTGTATCAACATCAGAATGGCAATAAGAACACCGAAAGCGATTAAGCTAAAATTTTTCTGTCTCTTATTTTTTAAAAGTTGCTTTTTAATATAATCTTTAGGAATGTTGTTTTTTTTAAACGCTTGTCTGTCAGCATAAAGCATTATGCTGTTATGTTTAAGCTCTTCGATTAATTGCTGTTTGATATTTTCCTTATTCATAATAATGTATATTTCAAGTAAAAGTAATTAATTATAAATAGATTCCACTCAATTGATTTTTTTCTTTAATCTTTTGTATTTTTGTTTAAAATTCTGACAGTATGAATACACTTTATCCACTAAAATTCGAATCCCAATTTCGAGATAAAATATGGGGTGGTCAAAAAATAAAATCCATTTTAAATCAAGATTTTGGTGATTTGCCAAACTGTGGAGAACTCTGGGCTTTGTCGGGTTATCCAGGATCAGAAAGTGTTGTGACTAACGGATTTTTGGCCGGAAATGAATTAAATGAATTGGTCGAAGTCTATATGGATGAACTGGTTGGTGAGAAAATTCATGAAATGTATGGCAATGTCTTTCCTTTGCTCATAAAAATTCTCGATGCGAACGATTGGCTGTCCATTCAGGTCCATCCGGATGATAATTTAGCGCATCAACGTGGTTTGGAGAGAGGAAAAACAGAGATGTGGTATATTCTTCAAGCAGATAAAGAGGCGAAATTAATAGCTGGCTTCAATCAAAAAGTAAACCAGCAAGTGTATTTGCAAAAAATAAAAGAGAAGCAAATCACTAAAATCATGAATTTTGAAGAAGTAAAAGTGGGTGAAGTATATTATATGCCGGCTGGAAGAGTTCATGCCTTAGGTCCTGGAATTTTACTTGCCGAGATTCAGCAAACAAGCGACATAACATATCGTATATACGACTGGGATAGAGTGGATGAAAGTGGGAAGGGTCGCGACTTGCATTTGGATGAGGCTATGGCGGCCATCGATTTCGAAGTGGCAGATTCCTATAAAAGTCATTATACAGAAAAGAAAAATGAAACCGTTTCTTTGATTAAAAGCGAGTATTTTACCACGAATCTAATCGATTTAGATGTATCTATAATAAAGGATTTCACCGAATTGGATTCCTTCGTGATTTATCTTTGTGTTGATGGTATTTGTGAGTTGGATGATGAAATTCACGACAAAGTTTTGGTTAGTGTAGGTGAAGTAGTTTTAGTGCCTGCATCTACTGCATTGGTTCACCTAAACCCTTTAAATTCAGCTAAACTTATCGAAGTATATATCTTACCAAAAGAGGAAAACTAAGCTGGGTTTTCTTTATTTTTTAGTGTTTTTTCGAGTTTTAGGTTTAGTAATTCAAAATTAATTGGCTTTTTTATATATTCGATTACTCCAAGTTCTAATCCGCGCAACTCAAAAGCTTCATCCGTATAGGAAGTCATAAAAATGACTGGGATATGAATTTTCTTCTCATTCATATAATTAATTAATTGAAATCCATCGAAATTAGGCATATTTATATCGCTTAAGATTACATCAAATTTAGAATTAGAGATTTTCATTAATGCTTCAACACCATCAGATGCTAAGGTAACATTGTAATTCTTTTTCAACAGATTTTCTTTTATTAATTTTCTAAAGATTAAATCGTCTTCAACAACCAGAATATTTGCAGCCGCTTTATTTGGAGAATGATTATTTTCAGTTGAGGTCATTTTATCGAAAAGTTCTTTCATATCAACCCACATGAAGGAAGAAGCTGTATCGGACATTGCATAGGGAACGATAAGTTTTTCATTATGAATGATAGATCCACAGGAGTACACAACGTTTGGGACATAACCTTCTCGTTCCTTGGAATTTGGAGATAAGAGTGGCTCTTTCAAACGACCAATAATTTTTGTTGGATCATCTAAATCGAGTAATATTGCACCCAATGAATATTGTCTCATTGTGCCTACTCCATGTGTAATTAATAGCCAACCTCGTTCTGTTTCAATAGGAGATCCACTATTCCCAATCTGAATACATTCCCAAGGATAAAGCGGCTCTTGCAATAACTGTGCTTCTTGCCAGATATTTATATCATTTGAAAATCCGATATAGTTATTGATTCCATCAATTCTGGAAATCATGGCATATTTTCCATTTATTTTTCTTGGAAAAAGAGCCATTCCTTTGTTTTGAGCTTTATCGCCATGAAGTGGACTAATTTTAAAATGATAAAAATCAGTTGTCTCTATTAGTTTTGGCAAAATTGTATATCCATTATATGCTGTATAGGTTGCGTAGTATACAATTCTTCCATCATCGTTGAAAAATTTTACAAAACGAGCATCTTCAATACCATTGCTTTCAGAGGCTGAAATTGGGAAAATAACGCGATCGCTAATGGCTGTATCTAAGGAGAAGGTAATGTCATGATTTGCGCTGGCTAACCAATGAACAGCATCCAAAACATTGCTGTTTGTAGGTGTTAGTTTTACTTCTTCTTTTGCTTTTTTGACAGCCTCATTCATTTGGTTATAGTCGAAAAAATCGGGCAACTTATCCATCACTACATCAATGATTGTTTTTTTTGTAACATTCATTTCGCCGAGATTGGCTAAGAAATTGCTTTTAGAATATTGGTGATTACGTATTATTTCTGCTTCATCAACCAATCGACTCGATTCGTAAAAATCAATACTGCCATTTGGTTTTACAATTCCACCTCTGAAAACAATAGATGAAATATGACCTTCGCCTGTGGCTCTGAAACTAACAATTATTCTTTTTTGACCTTCCAAAAGATTGCTTTGATCAGGATCTTCCACCATACTTGGATTAAAAAAAGCCGCAGATTCTATAGAATATTCATTCGTAAAAAAAGCTCCAATAAGCAAGCGTTTAAATTCAGGAATTTCATCTGGATTATATCCCAAGTCATTCACAAAATGTCGCACATGATTAAAATGTTTGCTAAATACTTTTGAGATATTTCGGTGGCGATCGGAGAAATTACGCAAGGCTTGATTGAATGTCAATTTTGCTTCGTCATCGTCGATATTAATTACCTTTTCTATAATTTTTTTAACTCGGCTTTCAGGTCCCGGGAAAAAGAATCGTGCAATAACGCGTTTTGGATCAGGAAGAAAAACAGTATTTAATCTGTTAACATTTATGGCCATGATTGTTGTTTTAAAAGATTACTATTTTTGTAGAAAAGAGATATTTAGCATTTTAATAATTAAAGTTCGAATATAGTTAAAATTACAAAATAAAATAAGTATCCAACTGATTTTAAGCTTGAAATAATTAGCAATTTTCTTTAATTGATAAATATGTCAGATGAGCAATTAGCCAAGCTAAAACACTTTCTCCGCCTTGGTTCAAGTTTACGTGATCTGCAAACAGTCCATCTGCACAACCTTTCGTTTGCCTGTCGTAAAGCGAAACGCCTAAATCATTATTGCCTAAAAACCATGAAAAAACGGTTTTTAATTTATTTATATATGTTTTGTCATTTGTTAATTTATAGAGGCATTGATAGAGTAATATAAAGGCAGTGGCATCAATTGGCTGTTGACAAAAGAATGATTTGGCACCTCCTTTCTCAAACCATTTCTCATTTCCAATTAAAGATAAATGGTTGTTTTTAAAACTGGCTTTTTCTAAAAAAGCAAGACTATCTATAGCCATGTCGAAATAATTGGAATTTTTTAAATAGGATGCACCATAGAACATAGCCAAAGGTAAAATGGCATTGTCGTAGGACAGAGTATTTTCGTACCAGCTCCAGTTTTTATCTGATATGGCTTGGTAGGATTTATATAATTTTTGTAAGGAATTTTCCAGATGTGAAATCAATGTTGTGTCATTTGGATTTTCTTTTAAGAAGAATACAATCCCAATAATGATTCCGGCGATTCCTCTTAAATCAATAATATGATTGAAATTTGGAATGGCTTTCCTAAACATTTCATTTGCAAATTCTTTTTGGTGTACAAGAGGTGCATATATAATAGTGTATGCCAACGCCCAAACAGCTCTCCCAAATGCATCTTGTGAATGATTATTTGAAAGATGATTTTTGGAATAGCTCAACATATTAATAAAAGAGCCATCCTCGATTTGCATATAATTCAAGAAGCTTAGAAACTTTGTAATTAATTTTTCTGCTTCCTTTGATGGAGTATATCTATTCAATTTGATAGCGAGGATTAGTGCTCTGGCATTATCATCGGTACAATAACCATGTTTAAAATTGGGAGTAGCATAAGTAGCATGTTGCAACAAACCAGTGGAATCTGTTAAAGAAAGAAAATGATCTAAAGAAAATTCAGGGATTAAATCTAAAAATACGTCTTCTGTTTTTTGTTGTTTTTTTGAGTTTTTAGAAATCGTGTTTAAAATTAGTTGATGTGTTTTTTTACCGATAATTGGCCAGGAAACTGTTTTCCCAAATTCAAAAGCAGCTTCTTGAATGGAAGTTAATTTTTTTGGATGTGATAATAAGTTGATGATAGCTTTTTCAATTTGTTTTTCTGCATTAAAATCGACGAGGACACCTCTTTTTTTGTTTAATAATTCTACCGCATGCCAATACCGGGTCGATATTACAGCAGAACCGGAGCTTACAGCGTAGGCTAAAGTGCCACTGGAGATTTGATTCTCATTTGAATAAGGAGTGATGTATATATCGCAAGCCTTTAGATAAGTGATTAATTCAGATTCATTTACATATCTATTTAGAACTATAAGATGTTTGCTAACTCCTAAATCTTCGGCTAATTGGATTAAATATTCACGATATGATTCTCCTTCAAGTGTTACAATATGAGGATGTGTTTTTCCAAGAATAACATAATGGATTTCGGGATAAACTTTGCAAGCTTCGGGTAATGCTTTAATCATTGTTTCTATTCCTTTCGATCGCCCCAGCAAACCAAAAGTCATTAGAATTGTATAGTTAGACCATCCCAGTATTTTCTTGCCTTCAATTTTATTGAGGCTATTAAAAACAGGAGTTCCATGTTCAATAACAGAAATTTTCTCCGCTGGGATATAATGATAAGAGGTTAGAATTTTTTGCGCATACTGACTCATAACTATCAATTTACTAGAAAATAAGACCATATTTTCCAAGATGCTTCGTTGATGAAAATTGGGTTGTTTTAATATTGTATGGAGGGTGATTAAAATAGGAATATTAATCTGAGTCAGGAAAAAATTGACATACAAACCACTGTGTCCGCCGAATATTCCAAATTCATGTTGAATATGACAATAATCATAATTGCCTTCATTTATAATTTCCGCTGTCTGATAGTAATCCTCCTTACAGTTTTGCCTAATACTTTGTTTCACAATGGAAGGATAATCATAGGTTTTCTCCGCATCGTTCATAGCAAACACATCAATCTGATTATAAGAAGATGTATTTGTGTCCTTAACTTGCATTAAGGATTTAACAAAGTTTTCCGTAAATGTGGCTATTCCACATTTTCGTGGGGGGTAGTTTCCTATGACAGCTATTTTCATTTATAATACTTCTAAATTACTAAAGAAAATGTCAAAATGCGCAATGAATATAATTACATTGCTTACAATCTGAAATTATAAATAGAAAAGAGCAAACTTAAAAAGGTATTCTTCTTAATAAAAAATTACACTATTATTAAGCTGTGCTTTGCTTGCAAATATACGAAATTGGAATAATGAATGTGTTAAAAATTAAAATCTGAGGAGTTCTTTTAATCCACTATAATTAATACCAAATTAACACCAAAACCACCGACAAATTTATTATCTTTTTACGTTTCACTTCAGTAAAAATTTGAATCGTAGCTAAGGCTATGCTTAAAATTTGAACTTTGTAAAACAAAAATACATTTAGAATTTATATCGGCAATTTTGATCTCAAATTGGTATAATTAGAAATTCGCCCCCTTTTTTAAAAATTGATTTTTCAGCTTCATTTTCAGCTTCTCCATTTGCTATTCCCAAGCTGCAGAATTTAGTTATTGCTTGATGTTTCTCAGTGTGTTCTCTTATTAATCTAATTTGATGATTAGTAGGTAAATCGCTAATAGAAGGATAAGCAGCAGTTTGCACTATAATAAAGTAAAGTTGATTCTCTTTTTTTGCTACGATTTGTGGAAAAGTTTCTAAATCAGGTTCTACTGATAAAACTTCGAAGCTATTTTGGCTTAGTTCTCAATACATAAAGCGTAAACCAAAAAGATGGATGTCTTCCAAATTCATAAAGATAATTTTTTTCATTTCAAAAGTAATGCTTTTCTTTGAATAGGATTCTGGAAAAGTCAATCCCGATTAGATTTAAATGTTAAAAAAGTGTTGTCTTTTAGAATGATTTTATATTGTTATTCAATTAACAGAATTACTTTGCTGGCCATTTATTTCAATGTACCTTTGCAAAGTGAAAAACTAAAATATTTGGTGTAAAATGAAGCAGAATATAAAAAAAAATCAGCTTTTTAAAGAGTTTCCACCCACCTCTACTGATGTCTGGGAAACTCAATTGAAAAAGGATATAAAAGGTGCTGATTACGAAAAGACTTTATTTACAAATACACGTGAAGGTATTCAAATTAAACCTTTTTATCGAAAAGAAGATTTGAAAAATGTACTATTTCCTGATATGCATTTTACTTCCGATCTATTAGGAAAGAAAAAAAATAATGATTGGCTCATCCGTCAAGATATTCTAGTCGATACCATTTCCAAAGCAAATAAAAAGGCCATTGAATTGACTAGCAAAGGAGTGACTTCAATTGGATTTTTATTTTCCGATCAGTTTCAACTTTCCGTAAGAGATATTGAGCTTTTGATGGAAAATATTAATGCAGAAGAGCTGGAAGTGAATTTTATGTGTGGCCCTGCTTCACATAAAATACTGGCCATCTACGAAGAATTGGTATTTAAATACAAGCGTAATCCGGATAAAATAAAAGGCTCAGTTGATTTTGATCCCTTCATGGCTTATACTTTTCGTGGAAAATTATGTAAGACCGAAGAGTATGCTTTCACGCATTCAAAACAGTTGGTTCATGCAGCGAAAACCTTACCGAATTTTAGAGTTTTAGCTGTTCATGGTCACAACCTTCGACATGCGGGTGCCACTGTTGTTCAGGAACTTGCATTCTCACTGGCTCAGGGAGTAGAATATATTACACGTCTTACAGAGTTAGGATTATCAACAGATAAAATTGCAAAACGGATTAAGTTTAATTTTGGGGTTGGCACTAATTATTTTATGGAAATTGCCAAACTTCGTGCCGCCCGCTATTTATGGGTTAAAGCATTATCCGCTTTTGGTCTGGAAAATGAAGACTCTTCCCAAATGCATATTCATTCGGTATCTTCGGGATGGAACAAGAGTATTTACGATGCTCATGTGAATATTTTAAGAACAACAACAGAAGGTATGTCTGCCGTCTTAGGTGGAACAGATAGTTTGAGTCTTACGGCTTTTGATATGTCTTATCAATTACCAAGCGAATTTTCTGAAAGAATAGCTCGAAATCAACAGCTGCTTCTCAAGGAAGAAAGCTTTTTAGATAAAGTTGTCGATCCGGCTGCAGGCTCTTATTATATTGAAAGTTTAACCAATTCTCTGGTTCAGGAAGCATGGAATTTATTTTTACATGTGGATGAGTTAGGAGGCTATATATCAGCCCTTCGAAATGGACTTGTGCAAGTAGAAATTGAAGCTGAAGAATTAAAAAGCAGAGAGGCTTTAGCTACTCGGCGCGAAATCATGTTGGGCAGTAATCAGTATCCAAATTTTAAGGAAAGTATTGATGATATGTTGAATCCTGATGTTTTTGAGGCTTTGGATTTAACTGCTGCTACTGCTGAAATAAAGACTTTAAAGCAATCCAGATTGAGTCAAAAAATTGAACAAATTCGACAGAAAACAGATCAATTTGCTCAAAAAAATCAGCGGCCTAAAGTGTTTATGCTTCCACTTGGAAATAAAAGTATGCGACAAGCTCGGGCTCAATTTGCTTGCAATTATTTTGCTTGTGCTGGTTTTGAAGTAGAAGATAATGTTGGATTTGAAAATGTAAATGAGGGGATTCAAGCGGCTATAGATTCAAGGGCAGATATAATTGTAATTTGCTCGAGCAATCAGGAATATCCCGCCTATGCGGAGGCTGTTTTTGATAAATTGCAATACAATGCTCTCTTAGTTATTGCCGGTTATCCTAAAGCTTTTATTGAAGAGATTGAAGAGGCAGGAATAAATCGCTTTATCCATGTCAAATCGAATATTGTCGAAGATTTGAAAAAATTTCAATTTGAATTAGGTGTAGAATAAATAAAAAGCAAAGAAGATGAAGCCGAATTTTAAAAAGATAAATATAGGTAAACCCTACACCACAAAAAATTCCAAAGAGAATTTAGACCCTGAACTCTGGAAAACAGCCGAAGGAATAGCTGTAAAATCAGTTTACACATCATCTGATACAAAGGAGCTTGAGCATCTCGATTATGCTGCAGGAATTCCTCCTTTTTTACGTGGACCTTATTCCGGAATGTATGTAACACGTCCTTGGACCGTTCGTCAATATGCTGGTTTTTCCACAGCTGAAGAATCCAATGCGTTTTATCGTAGGAATTTGGCAGCAGGACAAAAAGGTTTATCTATTGCTTTTGATTTAGCTACGCATCGTGGATACGATTCAGATCACGAACGTGTAGAAGGAGATGTAGGGAAAGCCGGTGTAGCTGTTGATTCTATCTTAGATATGAAAATTCTTTTTGATCAGATTCCTTTAGATAAGATGTCGGTTTCTATGACGATGAATGGAGCTGTTTTGCCTGTTTTGGCTTTTTATATTGTGGCTGGATTAGAACAAGGAGTGAAATTAAAAGAGCTTAGTGGAACTATTCAAAATGATATTTTGAAAGAGTTTATGGTGCGTAACACCTATATTTATCCGCCTTTACCTAGTATGAAAATCATTGCGGATATTTTTGAATATTCCTCAAAATATATGCCTAAGTTTAACTCCATTTCTATTTCCGGATATCATATTCAGGAAGCAGGAGGAACGGCAGATATTGAATTGGCTTATACTTTAGCCGATGGCCTTGAATATTTGAAAGCAGGGATTGCTGCGGGTATGAATATTGATATTTTTGCTCCTCGCATATCTTTTTTCTGGGGTGTAGGAATGAATCATTTTATGGAAATAGCCAAAATGAGAGCTGCTCGAATGTTGTGGGCTAAAATCGTAAAACGCTTCAATCCAAAGAATCCAAAATCAATGGCTTTACGTACGCATTCTCAAACATCGGGTTGGAGCTTAACAGCTCAAGATCCTTATAATAATATAACCCGGACATGTGTTGAAGCCTTGGCTGCAGCATTAGGTCATACGCAATCTTTACACACAAATGCGCTGGATGAAGCGATTGCCTTGCCTACAGATTTTTCTGCCAGAATTGCTAGAAATACGCAAATCTATTTGCAGGAAGAAACTCATATTATGGAAACTGTCGATCCTTGGGCTGGCTCGTATTATATAGAAACGCTTACCAAGGAAATTGCAGAAAAAGCCTGGGCATTAATTGAGGAGGTTGAAGAGCTTGGAGGAATGGCAAAAGCGATTGAAACCGGCGTTCCGAAAATGCGTATCGAAGAAGCTTCTGCACGTAAACAAGCAAGAATTGATACGAAGAAAGATACGATTGTTGGTGTAAATAAATACCGACTCGATCATGAAGATCCATTGGAAACTCTTGTGGTAGATAATACAGCTGTTCGCGATTCTCAAATAAAAAGATTGGAAAAATTGCGTGCAGAAAGAGATTCAAAAGCGGTTGAAAAAGCCTTAAATGCTTTAACCAAGGCTGCTAAAACAGGAAAAGGGAATTTATTGGAGTTGGCCGTTGATGCTGCAAAAAAACGAGCAAGTTTAGGCGAAATCTCCTTTGCTCTTGAAAAAGAATTTGATCGATACAGTGCGACTATTCGTTCTGTTTCCGGAGTATATGCAAACGAAAATAAAGATGATACTATGTATGCAAAAGCGGTCTTATTAACCAATAAATTTGCTGAGAAAGAAGGGCGCAGGCCTCGTATTATGATTGCTAAAATGGGGCAGGATGGACATGACCGAGGCGCGAAAGTTGTAGCAACAGGCTATGCTGATATTGGTTTTGATGTAGATATTGGTCCTTTGTTCCAGACTCCTGCTGAAGCTGCCCGACAAGCCATCGAAAACGATGTTCATGTTCTTGGAGTGTCGAGCTTGGCTGCCGGACATAAAACACTGGTTCCAAAAGTAATAGAAGAATTGAAAAAGCAAGGTAGGGAAGATATAATGGTAATTGTAGGCGGTGTTATTCCACCACAGGATTATCAGTTTTTATACGATGCTGGAACTGCTGCTATTTTTGGCCCGGGAACAGTTGTTTCGGATGCTGCTATTAAATTACTTCAACTATTACTTGGCGAAGAATAAGCCTTCTTTTCAAAAAAAGTTATTAAGATAAGCCGTTGAAAAACGGCTTTTATTTTTTGGTCTCAAAGGATAAAATCGTAGTATATTTAGCCTAATCAATTGGTTCTAATAATTCTAAATTATTTTTTATGGCTAATATGAAAAAAATATTTGTACTCGACACATCCGTTATTCTCTACAATCATAATGCACTTCAGAGTTTTGGTGATAATGATGTAGCTATTCCTATCACTGTGCTTGAAGAACTAGACAATTTTAAAAAGGGAAATGAGTCTAAAAATTTTGAAGCGCGAGAATTTATTCGAATAATGGACGCTCTTTCCGATAAAGAGACACTTCAAAAATGGCAGAAATTAGACGGCCCAAAACGCGGTAAATTTAAAGTGGTTATTGATATTTCTGTAAATGGGAATCTTGATGCAGAAAAAGTATTTGGTGTTGCAAAAGCAGATCATCGCATATTGAATGTTGCTATTGCGCTTCAACAGGAATTCCCAAAACGTCCGGTAATTATGGTTACCAAAGATATCAACCTCAGAATTAAAGCTAAAGCAATGGGCATTGCTGCTGAGGATTTCGAAACAGGAAAAATTAAAAATGTAGACGATCTATATACCGGTAAGGCCGTAATTGAAAATGTATCTTCGGAAGTGATTGATCGGATGTATAAGGAAGGTTATTGTGATTATTCCGATCTTAATATTGAAAAACCTGTACCACACCAGTATTTCATCCTTAAGAGTGGAAGAAATTCAATATTAGCTTATAATAACCCTGTTGAAAATGTGATTGAACGTATTGACAAACAGCCAATACATAGAATAATACCACGGAATGCAGAACAAGTTTTTGCTGCTCATGCTCTGCTTAACTCTGAAGTTAAATTAGTAACAATTTCCGGTGTAGCTGGTACAGGAAAAACCCTTTTGGCTTTGGCTGCAGCTTTAGAACAAAGAAAACAATTTAAGCAAGTGTTTTTGGCAAGGCCAATTATTCCGCTTAGCAATAGAGATATTGGATTTTTACCTGGTGACGCACTCGAAAAAATTAGACCTTATATGGAGCCTCTTTACGATAATCTAAAATTTATTAAGAGTCAGTTTGGCGATCGAGATAAGGAGTTTCAGAATATAAATGCTGCCGTAGAAAACGAAAAATTGGTTATTTCACCCTTGGCATATATTCGTGGCCGGAGTTTATCCAATATCTTTTTTATTGTCGATGAAGCTCAAAACCTTACTCCTCATGAAGTTAAAACAATTATTACGCGTGCAGGGGAAGGAACGAAAATTGTTTTTACCGGTGATATTTTTCAAATAGATACACCCTATCTTGACTCACAATCCAATGGTTTGTCTTATTTGATACATAAAATTCATGCCCACGATATCTATGCGCATATTCGTTTGGAAAAAGGGGAAAGAAGCGAATTGGCGAATCTAGCCAATGATTTGTTATAGACTGACTATTCATTTTAGTCGAATATTTTGTTATTCAAATTAACTTTTTTTAAGAGATGGACTAAGTATCTATCCCTCAGCTTCTAATTTGTGTTATTTGTAAATATAAAATTAGAATATTTAGAGCTGAAAGTCGAAAAATGCTCCATTGTCATTCAAATAAATATATTTGCAGACATTAAATGGAGGGAAATATACTTTGGAACTGATAACGATTAACACAAAAGTATTAAACGGGAAGCGTTTTTATTTTAGTTTTTTAGCGGGTGCTCAGCAAGTTTTTGAGCATCAAAATGCGATTAATAAGATTAATGTTTTTCCTGTACAGGATGGAGATACGGGAACCAATATGGCTTCAACAATGCGAGCTATTGTCGATACACATATTCCAACAGGTAGCCTAAAAGATACCGCTGAAGCACTGGCTGATGCGGCATTAATGGGTGCTCGAGGAAATTCCGGGATTATCTTTGCTCAATTTTTATATGGCTTTAGTAGCTGTATTCAGGATATCGAAGATATTTCAGTAGAAAAGTTTTCGAATGCATTGAAACAGGCCGTACGATTTTCTTATGAATCGATTAGTAATCCTGTTGAGGGCACTATGATTACTGTAATGCGAGAATGGGCAGAGGCCATCGATAAGTTACACGGTAAATTTGACGATTTTAATGAATTGATTAGTGCTTCTTTAAAAGATGCACAAAAAAGTTTAGCAGCTACACCCGAAAAATTGGAAATACTAAGAAAGAAAAAGGTGGTTGATGCGGGCGGAAAAGCATTTGTTCATTTCCTTGAGGGAATGATTAGCTTTTTTAAACATGGCGATATCAGAAGCATTTTGGAAAATAGGAATGTGGTAAAAGTTGAGAATCTAAACGATAATATATCGCATGAAGTTGTAAATTTTCGCTACTGTACCGAAGCCCTTTTAATCTTGGATAAAAGTCGGCCCGAGTTAAAAGAAATTATCCGATCAAAAATTGATTTTCTTGGCGATTCACTAGTTATTGCAGGATCTTCAAAAAAAATTCGTTTGCATATTCATACCGATACGCCTGCAAAGGTATTTCAGCAAATTTCAGGTTACGGACATATCAGCTATCAAAAAGTAGATGATATGGTTATGCAAAATGATTTGGTTTCTGCAAAGAAACTAAGTACAGGACTAATTACAGATTCTACTTGTGATTTACCTCAGCATATAGTGGATCAATATCAAATTCAAGTTGTTCCGGTAAAAGTACATTTTGGAGAGAAATTCTTTCTGGATGGATTAACGCTTTCTCCTTACGAATTCTACAAACAACTAGATACTTCTGAAATTTATCCAAATACTTCGCAACCTAGCTATCACGACTTTTTGAATAAATACGAGTATATGAGTTCTCTTTACGACTCAATACTCTCTATTCATTTAAGTAGGAACTTAAGTGGCGTATGGTCAAATTCAAATAAAGCAGGAACTACAGTAGCAAATCAGCAAAAGAAAGATATTAAAGTGCTGAGCTCAAATAAAACGGCTAGCGGTTTAGGACTTATTGTTTTAAGAGCGGCTCGAGCCCTTGAAGCAGGAGCATCCCTTAAAGATATTGAGCATAGTATGGAGGGGTGGACAAAAAATGCCAAAATGCTGGTCAGTACAAAAACCATTAAATACTTGATGAAAAGTGGTCGTGTTAGCCCTGTTAAAGGTATTTTAGGAAAATTAATGGGACTAAAACCGTTATTGGTTGTTAATGAAGAAGGAACCATTGATTTAATTGGAAAACCGGTAACAGAAAAAGGAAGTATTGCAATGGTTCAAAAGGAGATGCGTAAATTAGTTAAGAATCATAAAATATGGGCTTATGCTATTTCGCATGCTGATAATGCAGAGACAGCGCAAGTTTATATTGATGAAATGAAAAAGCTAATAGGGAAAGATCCTGAGTTTGTTTCTCCTGTAACACCTGCTTTGGCAGTTCATACTGGACCTGGCGTGGTAGCTTTAAGTATAATGTTGGAATAAAATAAAGAAAAAGTTAACAAAGAGAGCCAAAATCTAAGTGAAGGATTTTATATTATTGATAAACAGAATGTAGATTAGTTGAAAATATTACTATACATTAATAAAGCAATAGCTACCCCAAGTACAGCTCCAACTAAAACTTCAACAGGAGTATGTCCTAATAATTCTTTTAGTTGTTCTTGATGAAATTTGTTTTCTAAAAGGTTTTTTAGAGAGTCGTGTAGTTTATTTAACATGCCAGCATGTTTTCCCGCCGCTCTTCTAATGCCAGCAGCATCGCTCATTACTACAATTGCAAAAACTATTGAAACAGCAAAAATAGGACTTTGTAGTCCATATGTTATTCCAACAGCAGTAGCTAAGGCGCTTACGGTTGCGGTATGGGAACTTGGCATACCGCCAGTTTCCCATAATTGACTTATAACCAAACGCTTTTCGAGTATTATTGAATGAATTACTTTATAAAATTGTGCAGCAAACCATGCCAGAAAAACTACATCAAGGATTTTATTTCCAAAAATTATTCCCGAATTTTCCATTTGTGTATTATTTAATAACGTTTAAATTTAGAATGTTTTTTCAAGTGGCAAACAAATTTTTATTGTTTAATTCAAATATTAATTTATTTACCATCAAATATAGCGGCTGATAAAGTTATTTCTGTATTATTTGTTGCCATATATGAGATACTAGGAAAATAAACTAAAGCGTAATTATTCCCTATGTCTTTCCAATCAGATACTATAAATCCTCCTGCTAAAGGTGATATTTTTAACTTGTCGTCTAATAATTTTTTGTCTAACTGAATAAAGAAGTAGGTGCTAAGATTATCCGTATCTCTTTCATTTATAAAACCGTGTAAATATTGAATATTCATATATGTTCCATTAACAAAATTATAATCATCACCAAATACAAACTTTAAATAAGCTTCTTTTCAATAAGCTAAAGAGCAAAATTATTTTACATCTTTCCATGACGAAAAATAGAAATAAGAAGCCAAAATCCCAGAAAGGTTGCAGCAAGGAATCCAATAAGGCCAATAACAGGAATATCATGCCACAATGGAGGAATTTTAGAATGCACAATTAATGAGGAACCAATTGTTATGGAGGCTAAAACAATAGCAAAAGTTATTCGATTACTTATTTGCTCGTGAGTGCGGAGCATTGGATCAAGTCCCTTATGCTCAATATCCACTTTTATTTTACCGGTTTTAATTTTTTCTATTATCTCTCGAATCTCAAAAGGTAGTTCTTTAGTCAGTTGTATCAATTCTTCAGAGGAAATGAAAAAGTCTTTTGCGATTTTACGAATGTGAAGACGCTCCCGAATCATCTTCTTTATATAGGGTTCTACGTGCTTTGCTACATTATAATCGGGATCAAGCATTTCTCCATTTCCTTGCAAAAGGAGCAAAGATCGCCCTAACAAAAACAGGTCAGAAGGTATTATTAAGTTGTTTTCAGGAAAAAATTTAATTACATCGTTGATAAGGTCGGACATATCCATTTGTTCCAACGATTTTTGAAAATATCTGTCGATAAGTTCAGTTATATGTAACTCCAGTTTCTGTTTTTTTACTTCACCGCTTGTTTCACACAGTCTGAGTAAGCTCCTAATAATTCGGTCAATATCATTATTAATTGCCCCAGCTGCCATGGATGTAATTAATTCCCTTGTTGTCCGAGTTAATGTTCCCATCATCCCAAAATCAAGGAAACAAATTACGTTTTCAGGCAATACAAAAACATTCCCCGGGTGAGGATCGGCATGGAAAAAACCAAATTCAAATACTTGTTTTAATATTAAGTCTCCCCCTCTTTTTGCAATAATTTTCCGGTCAAGGGAATTTGCCTTAAGACTTTCAATGTCTGAAATTTTTATTCCATCAATAAATTCCATTGTTAGCACCTTTTTTGTGCTATAATTCCTGTAGAGTTTGGGTACATAAATATCTTGGTCTTGCTGAAAATTATTGCCAAATCGTTCCAGATTGGAAGCTTCAATAGAAAAGTTTAATTCTTTGTGAATAGATATATCAAACTCTTCTACAATTTTAATGATATTGAAAGATTTCATACCTTCAACATGCTTCTCCATCATAGTAGCGAGATGAAACATAATCTCCAAATCAGTATCGATAATCTGGTCAATTCCCGGGCGTTGAACTTTAATCGCAACCTCTTCTCCTTCAATAAGAATTGCTTTATGAACTTGGGCTATGGATGCAGCAGCAACAGGTGTAGAGGAAAAATTATCAAACATTTCCGAAATAGGCTTCCCCAACTCTTGTTCAATTAGCGATACCGCTTTAGCTCCTGAAAATGGAGGGACGACATCCTGTAACTTTTTAAATTCAGCTATTAATTCAAGAGGAATCAAATCCGGTCTGGTACTCATTATCTGACCTAATTTGATAAACGCAGGACCGAGTTCTTCTAAAACCAACCGCATACGCTCCCAACGCGAAAGAGATGCGATAGTTAAATCTGTTTTGCTGAAAACAATTTTTCGTCCAAAATCAATAACACCTTCCAAATGGGATTTAGAAACAACATCCTCAAACCCATACTTTGTAAGGACTTTGATAATTTCCAGATAACGGTTGGCATGGCGATAAGCCTTACCAACCATTCCGATTTTACGAATCATTCTTTAAAATTTGCTTTTTTATTAAGGGTACTTTGCAACTTGCTCAATTTTTTTTCAATTTTTTCCAGATCTTCTTTGTTTGCCAATCCTAATTTGTCAATACTCTTTTTTACCTGTTTGTCAATCATTTCTTCAATTTTTTGTTTTGAATCTTCTGATTGTTTTAACACTTCGTCTGCAAATTTACGAGCTTCTTCCTCTGTCATTTTTGCTTCATCGGCAGTTTTTTTTGCAAATTCTTTAACTTTGTCTTTGGTCATTAAACCAATTCCTATTCCCGTAAGAATACTTTTTTTTAATAAATCTTTCATTTTATTTTATTTTTTTTAAGTAATTGATTTTCATAATAAAAAATAGACTGCTCTGTAACGAGCTGTCTGTTTTTGGAAATTTATAAAGCTAATCTTCGTTAACAAATTCTTTAGCTTTTTGTAGAATATCTGAAATTTTATTACGTGCTTCTTTATCTTTTTTATTTAGATAAGTTTGAGCATCTTCAATATCTTTCTGAAGTTTATCCACGTAGGGATTTATCTTGGTAGTAACATCTTTTTTACTCTGGATATACCATTCATTTGCTTCTTCAAGATAAGCTTCTGCCTGAGCAAATGTTTCTTCTGATTGAGCGGCTATTTTTGCCTTCAAAAGGGCTTCTTCTGCTCTAAGTTCAGCATATTTCCTATTGACTGTAGTAATGTTTTTTTCTTTTATTGCCTGAAACTCATCATTGTATTTTTTAGACATAATCTTTGCCTCATCAACAGCAGTAGATACATTATCTAAAGCATCGTCCTTTTTCTGTACAACACTATTTTTAGCTGTATTTACTTTGGTTTCCAGCAAATCAATTTCTGCTTTTGTTTTCTCATCAGCTGTTGATTTGGCTTCTGAAAGATACTTAATGGCATTGTCTAATTCTGCTTCTGTATTTTGTTTGGACTTGTCAATTTCAAGTGCAATTTGGGATCTTAATAGAGCCACTCTTGCATTGGTCAAAGCATAATTTGTTTTTGCTTCTTGACTCGCTGACTTAGCTAAATCAGTAGTTTTAGTTTCAATGCTTTTTGCTTCTTTTTCAGTTTTATTTTTTAAATTATTTAAGTCTTTTTTTGCACCTTCTCCAGTATTTTGACACATTGTAAAAGTGAATGCTACCGTAGATAATATCAAATAAGTTGATATTTTTTTTACTGTTTTTAATTTCATGATTATTTTTTTAAAAAGTTGATAAAATATTTATGAATTTACTTTATTTGAAAGATTTTTTAACCAGTCTGATATCTTACTAAGTGAATGATTTGTCAATTTTTTTGAATGGCTTTTTGCTAAGTTCATTAAGTCTGTTGCAGCCTCTTTACTTTTGTCAGCGGTTTTATGCAAAGCATTTGAAATAGCTTCTGAAGTTTCATCTTTTTTTTCGGTAGTATAATCTTTTAGTGCATCACCTATTGCATCGAGTTTGTTTTTTGTTTCTTTCTTGGTTTCATTAAGATTTTTAAGTGTAGCTTCCATTTGCTCTTTTGCTTTGTCTTCAATATTATCTATTGAGTGCTTGGCTCTGTTTGACGCATCATTAAAAAGCTCTTTTGCTTTTTCAGCAGATTGTTTACTTACTGCTAAAGCATTTTCGCCTTTCTGTTTAGCAACATTAACCATAGCCTCAGATGATTTTTTCATCACATCTTCTATTTCAACACCCTTTTCTGTTAGTCTATCAGTATATTGTTGCCCCTTATCTTTCGCTTCATTTAGACCTTCATAAACGCCATCAAGAGTGTCTTTTGTAATTTCTTTAATTGTTTCAGCTGTCTGGTTTTTAAGCGCAATGGATTTTTCAAATTCATCTCCGACAAATGTGATGATGTCGTTTTTAATGTCTTGACTTTCGGTAGCTATTTTTACAATCCCTTTTTTGATTTTTTCTTTTGTCGTCATTTTATTTTCTTTATTAGAATAAATTATAATGCAAAGATAGGATAGGTTTATATCATCAACTGCCACCTAAGTTGCACAATGAATATATTTTTAATGAAAACCAAAACTCACTGCGGTTTTGCCGCAGCGATAGTCAATTGTAAATATTTTCTTTTCATTCATGTTTTAATTATTCAGGCTAAATGCACAAGGGGTAAATATTAATAATTATGTTTCCATTTCATGGAACAAATCACTATATTTGGGATCCTCTATATTTTTAGTTAATTTCGTTAGTTCTTCATCGTATTTAACCATAGTCTGAAAATAAATTGAATCTTTTAATGCTTGGGCTGCTTGTTTATCTTCCGGTTTTGTATCATCGGTAAGTATGTTTTCCCTGAAATTTTTATAATGATCTCTTATCGAACATGGCATCAAATGATTTTTGCGTGTTTTTTCATGATCATGTTGCCATTTACGTCCGTTTTTCATAAACTGGGATTGAACTGCATCGCCTAGATTTTTATCTTCTTTGTATAAATTATATATATTATCAACATAATAAGGCACGAAAACACAAGGCGTAATATTGCCGTTCCAATCAATATATATATACCCATTATACCTGCCATAAGCAATACATCCATTACTTATTATTCCGCTGTTCCAGAAATCAGCTATAGGATATTTTTTTTCAATTAATACTTTTTTCCAGACATTGTAAAGCTCTACTCTTTTTTCGGGAGATACAACCAAATCAAATGTTTCTTTTCCACGTCCGATAGGCATTAATTGAAATTGCCACATATATGAAGCGCCTAATTGTTCAAAATAATAATCGTAAAACTCCTCATTAAGTAAAAGCTCATAGTTTTTGCTTGTTGCTGTTACCGAAATCCCAAATGGAACACCTGCCTTCTTCAGGTTTTCCATAGCTTTCATTATTTTATTATAAACACCTTTACCCCTGCGTTCATCCGTTTCCTGCTCATAACCTTCTATAGATATTGCAGGTGTAACATTTCCTAATTCCGAAAGCCTTTGAGCTATGGAAGGTGTTATTAAGGTTCCGTTAGTATATACCAAGAAGAACACATCGTTATATTTTTCGAAGATATCTAATAAGGTTTTATCGTCACTTTTGTACATAAAAGGCTCACCTCCGCTAATCACCACGAACTTTCTGCCAAATACATCATGCACGTCACCTATTATCCTGTCAACAACAGAATATGGGAGCGTCGATACTGTTTGGTTGGTGCTTCCTGCATAACAGCCCGTACATTGCAAATTACATCTCTGTGAAGGAGATAGGACAATAAACCCTGGAGGATATTCTCCGTATTTTAATTTATATTCAATTTGTATGTTTCCGATTTTATCATCTGATTTCATTACAAATTTGTTTCCTGTTAGAGAATGAATCATCTTTTTCATTCCGGCTTTAGAATAATATCCTTTTTCTAAGTTCTTTTCAGCAATGTTTAGTATAGCAGAATAAAACTGATATCTTATCATCCTTTCATCATAAGTTGCAAAACCGCTATCTTTCGAGAATTTATTAAACACATAATTGTCTAATTGCTTGGTAGCAATAGGTCTGAGATGTTTGTTGAAAATAATAGTTTCAACTGCTTTTTGAAAAAAAATTTCCTTTGTTTTCATTTTAAGTAATTTATAAATGATTCATTAAAATAAATTATAGTACAAAGATAAGGTAGGTTTAAATTATCAACTACCACCTAAGTTGCACAACAAGAATTTATTTCAAATTTTTTTTATTGATATTGCTTAAAATGGGGTGGAGAAAATAATGAAATAGTTTTGACAAGATTACAATTATACTTATCTGGATTTACTCTTTTTATAATTTACAATAGGCAACAAGACTAAAGCAATTATTCCTGTAATAAGGTAAACATGATTAGTAGCTGAATGTGCCATTAACGAGAACACTTTTCCCACATCATTTTCAACTCCAAATAATAAAAGACATTGTATTACAACAAAATGCCATGCACCCATTCCTGCCTGAACCGGTAGCAGAAATGCTAAAGTTGCTAATCCAAAAGTGAATGCTGCTGCTGTAAAGCCTAAATGCTGTGTTGGGGGATATGCCAGAAAGAGCACATAAAGCATAAGAAACCAAAGCACATAAATAAGAATAGATTGTGTAAAGTAAAGAAATTTGTTTTTTATATGATAAATAGATGTAAAACCCTCGCGTAATTCTTCTTTTATCTTCTTAATCTTATTTCTATATTTCCTGATTATAAAATACAAAATCACCAAACTAATGATAGTAATTCCCGAAATTATCAAAATATTATAAAGACTAACATCTAGTAAATTTACTTGTGGTAAATCAATAATTCTTTGAATCAATGGAAATTGCCAAATCAATAGAATTATAAAAATCAGAATCAGAATAATTAAGTCAGTTAAACGTTCAATCAGTGCTATTCCAACTAATGTTGACAAAGGTATTTTCTCGTATTTATTCACAACACCCAATCGTGCAATTTCTCCTCCACGAGGTATAATTTGGTTAGTAAAAGCAAGAATAAGCATTGATAAAAACAAATTATAGAATTTCGGTGAATATTCCAATGGGACAAACAATGTTTTCCATCTATATGCCCTAACCAGCTGACTTAACAAATTTAATCCAACAGAAACGCCAACCCATAACCAACTAATCCTGTACAGTTCATTTTTAAGCTGTTCTATATCAGTACCTCTAAATACAAGCCAAATGAGCCCAAGCCCTATTAAAAAAAATAATATGGATTGATAAGTGCTTTTTTTATCCATTGTTTCTTAATAGAGTCTGAATTTTATCATTTAATTCGCTCTGAAGCTTTTTCACTGAAACCGTAATTTTTTTACTATGCTTATCAAGTGAGTTGTTTATTCTTTTCGTGATTAGGTCATAATTTTTTAATAGTGTAACGGCTATTTCCTGGCCCTCGCTTATAAACTCTTTCGTTGCCTTGGTTGGCGAAGTCTTGTCATACTTAGTTGGATGTGTTAAACCATCTAACAGCGTATATTTGATCCTTTTTCCATGTGCTTGAAAATAAAGATTTATATAGGTTTCTACCCCAAACCGTATATCTCGGATATTCTCAAGAATTGGCTCAATATCCTTTTTTAGTAATGCTCGCTCACCCGTAAGGCTTTTAAAGGGATTTACTCTATAATCAATAAGTGTTTCGGAAGGTATTCCAAGTATCATATCCGCTTCTGGATTTTCATCAATAATGGGATTTAACAGTTGCCTGAAATGCTCTTCTTTAATATCCGAAATATCTGCATCAAAAAATAAAATCACTTCGTTTTGGGCATTTTCAACTCCCACTACCATAGCATTGCTTTTGCCCTTATTTTCGGATAAGCAGATATTATTAAAAGAGATTTCCTTATTAAGATTTTTTAAAATTTCTTCAGTTTTGTCTTTAGAACTATCATCAAAAACTATAATCTCACTTTCTGGATTATACTCGCTACATTTTCTAACTACATTTTCAATGGTTTTTTCTTCATTGAAAGTACAAATAACAATACTTACTTTCTTTTTCATAGTGTTAAAATTTTAGTATGTAATTATAAATTGTTTTATTTCATTTCAATAATTCATTATACGATTGTTTAATAAATTCTGCATCATATTTTCTTTCCAGTTTTCTTATTATAAAATGTCCTTTTGCCATATCTTGAAAATGGTCGATAAACATTGTATTAATTAAAGCTCCGCCAGCAGCTCCAATTATTGGCATTGCTTGTGCGGCGGCTTTTTCTCCTATTTGAACCCCAAATCTTTGAGCGATGTTTGCTATAAATCTTAATAAAACAGGCGAACCTTCTTTGGCTATTCCTCTCGTTGCAATAAATTCATTGGTTTCTGCTATTGACCTTGCTAATGCAGAACGAACAAAGAAATACCCAGTATCTACACCATCATCAGATTTAGTCTTGCCACCAAAAGCAAAAACTTCTAAACAGGCTAATTTTGATTCCGTAGTATTAATTTTTTCTCCTTGAGACCTTGCTATATCTGTAATCGAGCGTAACATAATTGAAGTTGATATTGGTAATTCAATTGCTAAAGCTGAAATTCCGAAAAATCCGCCAAAGCCACCCGATGCTGCTACGCCTAATTTGTGCCAAACATTAGAAGTATTTTCCTTTGGAATATCTTTCATTGTTAATAATGTGCCTTCGGCAATTTTAAGCATTGTTTTGGTTGTAACACTTCCTATTTTGTTACGCCAACCAAAAGGTAACACATCAAATCCCTTCTCAATTGGTTTTCCAATAAGATTAGTAATCTTAGCTGTAATTCCGGGATTTTCTAATAAAGCTTTTGCTATTTTTAGTTCTTCTTTATCTGCTTTCGTTAACTTATTGCTTCTAATCATATCTAATTTATTGTAATACAAAAATATAGTAACTTGATATCATCAACTACCACCTAAGTTGCACAACAAGAATTTAATAAATACAATATTGATGCGGAATATGAGAAAAGCGGAAGAGTGAAAATTATATCTTAGTTTTGAATAAATTGCATTTATATAAGAAAAGGATTCCGTCTTTTAAATTCTTCTATCAATTTATGAATATTATTTATTTCAAGGCTTTTCCTTTGTACCGATAACAGTTGACTGTTTTTTAAATCTTGAATATGGCGGTTGACAACATTTCGTGCGCTGCCAATCATTTTAGCAATCTGTTCATGTGAAAGATTGTTGATTAGTGATAACTTTCCTGTATCATTGTCAGTATTTCTTAAAATTAGTTTAACTAATCTTGTCCATGTATCATATAGTACAAGATCAGAAGCAGATTCTTCAAAATGTCGTAGTTGTTTCCCCAGATAAGGCAACAGTGCTTTATTAAAATCAGGATGTGTATATAACCATTCCCTTGCCTCTTTAATAGGAGCTACTAATAACTCCATGTCATCCAATGCAGTGGCAATAATATCATGTTCTTTTTTGTCAAGTAAACATATTACATCATAGATATCTCCCGGTCCAAGGATGTCAATGATATATTCTCTATCCGTGTCAAAATTCATTACTGATATTTCCACTCTTCCAGAAATTATCACATAAATATTATACATGGTTGACTCAGATGTTAGCGGATAATTATCTTTAAGATATTTTTTGCTATGAAACATTCTTAAGATTTTATGTAAAACATCATCCTCAACTTCAGAGAAGATTGGAGACTGCTTGAGAGTATTAAAGTAATAGGAATAATTTGTGGTTTCTTTTTCCATTCTAATCTAGTTTATTGCTATACTCTTTTAGGCTGTTAATAGCTGCATGCTGACCAATTTCAACTAATTCTTCTGCTTTATAGAAATCAAAAACATCACACGATTCTCTGGATACATTTATTAAAATGTCTGGCGGATATTTTTCTATCGTCATTTTTGATATTTGATAGGTGAGTAAACCTACTGTTTTATTAATAAGTTTAAAATATCCTAATTTTTCGTTTTTCGTTTTAGAATTAAATTCATTTTGAAACGTATCAATATTTTTTTGATATTTTGATTGTCTTTTATTTTCTTCGTCTATTGTAATAGGTGGCTTAAATACAGGGATTTCAGCATTTACATGAACAACAATTAATATATCACCTTTGGTTCTTTTCACATGATTAATAGGAACAGGATTCATAACGCCTCCATCTACAAGCAGGGAGTTTCCCATTTTTACAGGGGTAAACACAGTAGGTATCGCAACAGATGCTCTTACCGCCTCATAAATACTTCCTTTTGTAAAAACCACTTCTTTCTTATTTGTAATATCTGTAGCTGTGGCTGAATAATTAATTTTTAAGTCTTCAATATTTCTATCAGGAATAAATTCTTTCATCTTTTTTAAAACTTTATCCCCTTTTACTAATCCTTGTGAACTGAATGAAAAGTCAATAAATTTGAAGGTGTCTAATTTATCCATAGTGTATATCCAGTTTTTAAACTCTTCCATTTTTCCAAGAGCATAAACAGCACCTACAAGAGCTCCCATAGAAGTTCCTGATATTGAAACAATTTCGTAGCCTTGTTTTTCCAGTTCTTCAATTACTCCTATGTGTGCAATTCCTCTTGCCCCTCCACCGGATAATACTAATGCTACTTTTTTCTTTGTATTATTCGGTTTTGTGTTTTCATTATCTAAATTAAGTAGCAAGGAAGTGTCTTTAGAGCTTGAGTTTGGATAAACATAATAATTAAGGTTTGTGTCCCCTACAATTTCGACAGTGTTAATTTTTTTTTGAGATTGCTGTACCTCTTGCGCCTGTAATGCTTTCATCCCTAATAGGAGAAGCAGTGTGCTTATCAGTAATATGTTATACTTCATACGTCTACTTATTAATGGTGATTTTTAATTTTGAGAATTACAGTTCTTTATACCAATTTCTTATTATACTTGTCAAGGCTTCTAATGGCGGCATATCTTCCTATTTCTACCATTTCTTCGGCTTTGTAAAAATCCATAGTGCCACAAGAATTATGAGATACCTCAATCATTATATCTGGAGGTTGTTGTTCAAACGATACATATGCATTATGATAAATCATTAGGTTAATGGTTTTATTAATTAGGTCGAAATAACCAATTTTTTTATCATTATTTAAGGGGTTGATTTTTTGCAAGTGGTTTTTAAATTCACTTACTTTCTTTTGGTATACCGACTCCTTTCTGTCGCGTTCTTTTTCTGATATTATAGGTTTATAAACAGGAATATGTGCACTAACATTTACAACAACTAAAATATCATCAGGAGTTCTTTTTACGCGGTTAACGGGGATATTGTTTACAACTCCACCATCTACCAATAATCCTTCATCTGTTTTAACAGGCGTAAATACTGTAGGAATTGCAACGGATGCTCGAACGGCATTATAAACACTTCCCTCTGTAAAAACTACTTCTTTGTTGTTAATAATATCAGCGGCTACGGCAGCATAAGGTATTTCTAAGTCTTCAATATTCCTATCAGGAATAAATTCTTTCATTTTCTTAAATACCCTGTCTCCTTTAATAAGTCCTTGAATGCCAATATTAAAATCAACAAGATTAAAGACTTCTAATTTGTTTAATGTGTACATCCAGTTTTTATACTCTTGCATCTTTCCTGTAGCATAAATACCGCCAACCAGGGCTCCCATAGAAGTGCCTGAAATAGATTTAATTTCAAATCCTTGTTTTTCTAATTCTTCAATTACACCAATGTGTGCAATTCCTCTTGCTCCACCACCTGATAACACTAATGCTACATTTTTTTTCATCTTATAAAGCTTTAAATATATTTATTTTTTTTGTAAAATACTTTATGAATCCTATTTTATTTTTGTAGAATTGATATGTTTCAATAATTAAATATCTTTCTAAAGATAGTCATTTATTATTGGCATCTTCTTGTGCCATTGAAATATTACTTGTTTCTTAATTATAGGGGCATTACACCAGTCAGTTTTAGGTTGAAATTTAATTACTCAATCCAAGAAGCTTTCTAAAAACTATATTTCACCTTTAACATTATCATATTGTAGTCAGACAGGTTGGCAAACATATTATCTCCCTTACCGTAAAACAAAGCAGTTGAGAGTGTTATTTCAGCATTATCTGTTGCCATATATGAGATTTTAGGAACATAAACCAAGGCATAATTATTTTCCAGATCATTCCAGTCGGAAACAATAAATCCGCCTGCTAATGGAACTAGTTTTAATTTGTCATCAAAGAATTTTCGCTCTAGTTGAACAAAGAAATAATCGTTTAGATTATCCCTGCCTCTTTCGTTCATAAAACCGTGCAAGTACTGAATATTTAAATATGTTCCATTAGCAAAATTATAATCAGCACCAATTACAAATTTAAGATAAGCTTCTTTTTTCAATACTGTTGAATCCTGTGTTACGGGAACAGGTGATGATGGATAAAATGCAGATAAATCATTTGTCATTATTACTTCATTCTCGGGCAAAAATGCTGCTGCTTCGGCCCAAACGCCAACGCCTCCAATATTTCCTGCTAAGTCAGCACCAAATATGTGGGTTCTGTAAAACGATAAATCGGAACTTATGCTAACTCCACCAGTTAAATTAACAGGAGTAAACGTATTGTAGGTTGATACGGGCATACCATCTCTTCCCCAAATATAACTCAATGAGAAATCGAAACCTTGGGCAAAGCCTTTAAATTTTAAGCCTGCTGTTGAGCTTTCTTCCAAGTTATATTTCGGCATATTGACATTGTCCGAAAATCCCATTAACGTCATTCCTTGTGGTAATTCCATATTAGGTGTTAGTGCATTGGAAAAAATTCCAACGGGCATATTTGCTGGTTCAAAAAACGGAATATATACTCCTTGTAGGGAAAACTCAGAATTAAAATAGTAATCAAAACTAATGGCGTCGGAACCGCGGTGACGACCAAAATCCAATATGTCTTCTAAGTCGTAAGGATTTAGGTTGTCTGTTGGATTTAATTTATCGGCAGTTCCCCAAG
>JAGGUP010000084.1 GCA_021158405.1 Bacteroidales bacterium | reverse complement strand
TATCAGTAAAACGCTTAACCATATCAACGCGTGCTTCCGGACGCAATTGACGTTCGAGAACATAGGGATATCCATCTAAATCAGGTTGTATAGTTGGGTCTTTTGTAAAGACTTCTTTTTCACGCTCCAGCAAAAGTAAACCAACATAAGCAGCGCCTAAGTCGCCACTTACAACGATTAAGTCGCCGGCTTTTGCTGTGCTGCGTTTTACGATATTTTTCGCAGGAGCTTCACCAATAACTGTAATTGAAAGCATCAATCCACTGGTGCTTGAGGTGGTGTCTCCGCCAACCAAATCGACTTTGTATTTTTCGCAAGCCAATAGCATTCCGGAATAAATCTCTTCCAAGGCTTCAACAGAAAAACGGTTGGAAACGGCTAAGCCTACGGTTATTTGTGTTGGTGTTGCATTCATAGCAGCAATGTCTGAGAGGTTAACCATTACGGCTTTATAGCCTAAATGTTTTAAAGGCATATAGCTTAAATCAAAATGTACTCCTTCAATTAATAAGTCGGTTGAAAGCAAAACCTGATTCTTTTCAAAGTTCAGAATAGCTGCATCATCACCTATTCCTAAAATAGTTGATTTTTGTCGCTTGGTTACATTTTTAGTGAGGCGGTCAATTAATTTGAATTCACCTAATTCCGAAAGTTCGGTACGCTTTTCTCTGTTCTCAAACATAGATTAATTTTTAAGCTGCAAAAGTATGAATATTTGTATTTTAAATAGTGGGAATATGCTACGTAATTATTGTACTTTATAAAACATATTGCGTATTGATGTGTTGTCCTTTATGTTTTAATCCAAAAATGGTATAATAATAAATCGTTTTCTTCTTTTCTATGAGCAATAGAATGTAAAAATGCGGAAATATCAGTATTTTCTTTCATAATAATTCTTTCATCTTCATTCTAGAAATCATCACTATTTGATAATTCATTTATCTAACTATTGACATTGTCTTTCCAGAATTCAAAACTTTCACTTTCAACGAAACCAAATATACCACATTTATTTAACCCTTTGCCGTGTTTTCCTATTTTAAATCGTTCAATTTCACCATTTTTATTTTCTCCTATAACGTATTCTTTTTCTCTTGTTTTTGGTAGTGGAGCAGGTAATATTTTAGCTTCTGCAATAAATAATGGTTTATTAGTTTTTCCTTTTTCGCTTTCATAAAAATAAAAATCAGAGATTCCTTTTGTACCATAGAACAAGTCATTGTATTGATTTTGTGCCAATATTGAAAATTCTTTCTCTAATAAAATAGCATTAATTTATTCAACTAAAACCGGAGTTAATTTATTTTCATTCAAAGGTTTTGTTATATCTATGGTTTTTAATGCTGAAATAAAATATATAGGAACTTCTTTAACCCACATTGCAGCTATAAAGTGTAGTTTCCTGATTTCAAGACGAATCATTTTAAAAATTTCTTCAGGGGGGACTACGGATTTTTTTCTGTAATAGGGAACATATTTGAATTTTAGATGGTCATAAATTTGTTTGACTTCTTTGGTGGGTTCAGTACATTGACGGATTGAGATCATGTTGTTCTCTATATTTTTCATTTTGGTTGTAACACATTTTTGAGTATTCATAATCCTAACAACTTCTCTCCAACTTTTCTTGTACCCTTTTTGCTTCAACTGAAAACGGATTGTTGATACCTACCAATATGAAAGCAATCCAAGATTTAGATGAGCCATTGAAGCTTTGTCAGTTTTATGATAAATTGTACGTAAGTCCAGATCCGTCTTCAGAACTCTAAAAGTATATTCTATCTCTCTGATTATATTGTATATATCCCATAATGTTTTTTCGTCTAAGGTGGTTCTTAAAAAGTAGATTCCGGCTTTTTTATCCTTGTCTTCCCCTGTTTTATGTTGACAACTTACCAAAGTAACTTTCCCTTTTTGATTATCCTTGACAGTTATATCATAGTACTTATGAACTGAAGGGTATTTTTCTTTCAACCTCCCAATTCTTTCGAAGACTTTTTCAAGTTTTTTTGTTCCTCCCTTCTTAAAAATTCCTTCATTAATGCTTTGTATTCCCTGTTCAAAACGTTGGGACAATAATCCATTCATGCTATTTTCTTTCAACGCTTTTGTCTGACTTTTAACCCAAAGGTAAAGGTCATTTGTTTGATCATCCACACTAATACCAAATTAACGCCAAAACTACCGACAAGTTTATTGTCTTTTTACGTTTCACTTCAGTAAAAATTTGAACCATAGCTGAGGCTATGCTTAAAATTTGAACTTTGTGAAACAAAAAAATATTTAGAATTTATATCGGCAATTTTGATCTCAAATTGTATAACTTTCATTAGTTCTATGGGTTGCTTCTGTTTATCCTTAATTTGTACTGGCTCTAACCTCATAATCTTTGAGCTTATTGCATGTAACACATATGTAGTCATAGTACTTTTCTCGAAGCATTATCAAATTTTCATTGGTTGCAATCTCTGCATCCATCACTACAATTGGCTTACGATCAATAAAAGAAGTTTGCTTACTAAAGGCATCTACTATTGTCTCTAAGGTTTTGCTGTCGGTCATATTGCCTTCGAAAATATTGGTCTATTTCAAAAAGCCTTCCTTGTTTATTGCTGCTGCAAGTACCAGTAATTTAGCGTCTTTCCTTTTTTCTTTACTGCGCCCAAACTTGGCTTTTTTGCTCTTTTTCATTCTACCCTCAAAATATGTATTTGTCAGATCATAGAGTATTATTTTGTCAGCTAAATCAAATAATTCGTTGGTTTGCCTTGATAGGTATTGTTCCACAGGGCAAACTTATACTTATTAAAAAAGCCACAAATGCACGAATATAATTTTTAAAGCACGAAATTAGGATTTCGCTAGTAAGAAAACCCAGAGGGGTTTCAGGAATTCGTGTTATTTTTTTCAATACTCCATTAATAAAGAG
>JAGGUP010000182.1 GCA_021158405.1 Bacteroidales bacterium | reverse complement strand
TACTTGGGCTTACATCGTGGGAATAGAACTTGATAAAATCAATCCTATAAAAATAAAAAAACACGGAAGAAGAGCTAAAAGCTTAATGAAATATGGATTAGATTATATTGCCAACATGCTGTTTTGTAATGATTTAATAAAACTTAAGGAATGCTGTGGATTTTTGTCATGTACTTAGCTCTTTTTTACAACTACTAATTACCAAGAGCAAGAGAATAGCAAAAGTTAAAATGTATTTATTTTTCATATTTATTAGAATTGATTAATTAATATTTCACACTAAATTCGCTTAATTAAATCATATTTATATATATACTACACGTTATCAATACATTATAATAATTTAAATGTTGTTTTAAGTAATTCAAATGCTAAGATAAAAGAAGTCTTTTTATTATGAAAAAAATTCGAGCTTTTTTTTATAATGTCTTGTTTGATATTGAAGACACTTTGCTCCAGATAAGCTTCCTCTTTTAGTATCTGTTCACTTTAATTTAGGATGCAATTTCAAAGAGCCTTTGTCGCCATGAAACCAAGCTTCCCCAAACGTAGAAACAACCAGACTGGAATCAAGAATAGCGGTTTGATTACTCTCATAATCGAATAACATCATTACGGATTTATCACCCCCTGTGAACGACATATCTGCTGAGGCCTTCATTTTTTAAGAATTCCTAAAGTAAGTAATCCTTTAATAATTAGCAACTAGAATCAAATTCCATTAACATATATCATAAATAGTCCTATTCTGACATTTAGAACTAAAAACAATAAATATTGACAGATAATTCTTTAATTATCAATTTTTGCTTATTTTTGACAATTAGTAAATAAAGTGTCAAATATGGAAAAATACGACAGAAATAAACCGTTTAATAATTTGCCTTTATTACCGCCTAATGAAGACAAAGTAATTACAATCAATGTTTTAAAAGCATTGAATAAAGCAAATAAGGCACTTGCAGAACTTAAAGGTATTGCAAAGACATTACCAAACCAGTCAATATTGGTGAATACAATAACATTGCGAGAAGCAAAAGCGAGTAATGAAATTGAAAATATTTTCACTACAGACGATGAATTATATAAATCTTTGATGGTAAAGGAAAATGAGTTAAAAGACGGAGCAAAAGAAGTGCTTTTCTATAGGCAAGCATTATGGAGAGGGTATGATGAAATAAACAACAAAAAGCAATTTGATTTAGACTTGGTAATAAAAATTTATCAAAATATACAGCAGGTAAATGATGGAATACGTCCACCACAAACTAAAACCGTTATCAAAAAAAGAGGTGGTGGATTATTAGGAGGTTCAGTTGTATACACTCCTCCAAGAGGAGTTGATGTTATAAGGCATAAATTAGAAAACCTATTTGATTATATCAATAATGATGAAGCGTTTCCTCACGACCCATTAATAAAATTAGCTATATCACATTATCAATTTGAAGCAATTCACCCTTTCAGAGATGGTAATGGAAGAACGGGGCGGATATTGACTATCTTATTATTGCTACAAAAACAACTATTGGAAGTTCCTATTTTATATTTAAGCGCATATATAATCAGGCAGAAAGAGGACTATTACTATTTATTAAATAAAGTAACAGTTGCTGATAATTGGGAAAAATGGATTATCTATATTCTAAATGCAATCGAAGAAACTTCAGTCTATACCATATTAAAAATTGAAGAAATCGATCGGTTATTCGTAAATATGAACAATTTAATTAAAAAGGAATTACCTCATATTAGAAAAGAAACTATTGAAAAAATATTTGAGCAGCCCTATATTCGGCCTAAAAAATTAGTTGATAATAATGTAAAAAGCCTGAATACTGCAAAAAAATATTTAGGACAAATGGTAGAATTAGGGATTATGGTTCCTAAAAAAATAGGTAAAGAAATAATTTATCTAAATATTGATCTATATAATTTATTATCTGATACCTAATAATACCAATTATAATTCCAAATGACTGATAAATAAATAGAATTGTTTTTTTCTTTATTGAATCACAAAATCTTTTAATAGCCTTTTTATGGAAATATTTTTTGATGAGAAAAAAGGAGAAAAGAAACTGTTTATATCGGTTATTTGGGATTGTTGTTGGTATAATTTCTGATCCTAATCAAAAAACGAGTATGCTATTACCTCTTTGATATTCAATTTCATTCCAAAATATCGGGTAATAATCCTGCTCTCAAAAACGTCTATAAACCTATTCACTTTCTTCCCAATAACTTAATCCAATCTCCGCTCTTACTCTATCCAATATATGCATAAGGTTTAAACTAAAAATATGGGGCATTTTCTCACTTTCAGTTTTCCCCACTTTTAAGCAGTCTATTACTTCCTTTATTTCGTGAAAATATCCATTCCCCTTATAATTTATCCTATAGGTCTCTTTCAATTCCTGATCTTTATAAAAAGAAATTTGTTTAGCTTGATGAAATTTAGGATACAATTTCAAAGAGCCTTTGTCGCCATGAAACCAAGCTTCCCCAGGCGTAGAAACAACCAGACTGGAATCAAGAATAGCGGTTTGATTACTCTCATAATCGAATAACATCATTACGGATTTATCAACCCCTGTGAACGACATAACTGCTGAAGCCTTCATTTTTTTTGGGATACCTAATGTAAGTAAACTAAGGAATATTGGATAGATTCCGATATCGAGCAGTGATCCACCTCCTAGTTTTTTATTAAACAGCCTTTTTTCAGGATCAAAATCGGCTTTAAATCCAAAATCAGCTCTAAGCGTTTTTAAATCTCCTATTAATCCACTATTCAATAGCTCTAAAACTTTTTCTGTAGCAGGGATAAATCTTGTCCACAAAGCCTCCATCAGAAATACTTTTTTCTCTTCGGCTTTGGCTATCATTTTCTCAACCTCCTTCGAATTCATTCCAAATGCTTTCTCACATAAAACAGCTTTGCCTGCCTCTAAACACATCATAGTATTTTCATAATGAAACACATGCGGAGTGGCAATATAAACTACATCAATTTTGGGGTCTTCCGTAAGCGTTCTATAGCTTCCATAAAATGTTTCAGAATGAAATTGTTTACTAAATGATTCTGCCTTTGCAAGACTTCGAGAAGCAACAGCATATAAATTTGCATCTACATGCAAAAGGAGGTCTTCGGCAAATTTATGGGCTATCTTTCCCAATCCAATAATTCCCCAATTGATTTTTCTACTCATTCAAATCCCTCTTTTATTTCAAAAATTATCTCTCCTCACCAGGTACTGATGCATCCCATTTCTTTTTTCTATTTTTATTATTGATGGAATTGGCATCAAGCACCCACATACCTCTTCCATGTGTTGCTATAATGATCATATTATCACGAGAATGTACTTTCAAATCGTGAACATAAGCGAAAGGTAAATCGCCCAAAATGGAATATGTTTTTCCTTTATCCATTGAAATATAAACACCTTGATCTGTGCCAACATAAAGAATATTTTCATCAACCGGATCTTCACGAATAACGTTAACAGGTCCTAAAGGGATATTGCCGGATATATCTTCCCAAGTTGTACCATAATCTTTTGACTTCCAAATATACACTTGAAAATCATCATCACGCCTACCTGTCTGCGTCATATATACCGTAGCAACATCGTATGCAGAAGCAACTAATCTGGAAACCCAACGTTTAGGGATTTCCTTTCCTCTTAATTCCTCCCATTGCTGACCTTGGTCTTTCGTACGCCAAAAATGACCATCGTCTGTTCCGGCATAAAGCAAACCATAATGCAAAGGCGACTCATCAAAAGCAGAAATTGTCTGATAGCTGATATCACCAAATTTAGCAGGGTTATTATTGGTCAAATCAGGACTGATTATTTTCCAGGTATCTCCTTTATCTTTCGACCTCATAACATATTGCATGCAATGGTAAATAATATCAGGATTATGAGGCGAAAGCAAAGTTGGCGAAACCCATTGTCCACGCATATTTGCTTCCTCAGGAAAAGGTTTGGGTAATAACATATCCAAAGTTTCCCAACTAAAATTATCTATGCTACTTTTCGCCAAATTGCCATAAAAAATACTACCATAAATGGTATTATTATCACGAGGATCAATAGCATGAGAACAACCCTCCGCTCCTACTGTTGGCATAAATTCAACAGTACGAACTTTATCTCTTCCTCTTGATAAATCAACTTCGCCAATAAAGCTATGATGATCTTGAATGGAACCTACAATTTTAAAGTTCTCAGAAAAATCATAAGAAATATTATAAAACTGCGCTAAAGGAAGTTCCTCAATCGGGCTCCTCCAATTTTCACCTTTATCATAAGAAATTGAAAGTCCTCCATCTTGCACATTAAGTAAATAGTTTGGATTATTTGGATCAATCCATAATCCATGATGATCCATATGCATCTCTTTTAATGCCTTAAATGTTTTGCCGCCATCCACAGATTTATTTAAAAATAAGCCCATCGTCCAAATCGTATTTGAATCTTTTGGATCCACACGAATTTGACCAAAAACCCAACCATAAGTTCCAGAATGACGCATCATATACTTTTTAGAATCCTTATCCAATCCACTTACTCTATCCCATTTCTCGCCGGCATTATTACTCCGATAAACAGTTGCTCCTTTAATTTCATCTTTTTTCTGACGGCCATAAGCATCTAAGTCCCCATTCTCAGCTTCCTTTCCAATTTCATAATTGTCGAGTAAAAGATAAAGCACCTCGGGTTCAGATTTACTGATATCAATACCTATTCTTCCACGAAATTTCGCGTCAGGTAAGCCTTGGTTTATTTGCTTCCAATTTTGTCCGCCATCAATCGATTTCCAAACACCACAATGTTTTGTGTTTTCATAAGTTCTTGGATCGCCCCATTTTAATCTCATACGTTCCCACGAAGTGGCGTACAAAATATTGGAATTTTCAGGATGCATTACAATATCGTTTATTCCCGTCATTTTATTGATAAAAAGAATATTCTTCCACGATTTGCCACCATCTGTAGTTTTAAATAATCCGCGTTCTTTGTTTGGCGTCCACCCATGACCTGTTGCGGCTACATATACAATATCAGAATTGGAATAATCAACCACCACACGTCCAATAGTATGTGTATTTTCCAGACCCATATTTTTCCAGGTTTCTCCGCCATCTGTGGTTTTAAAAACACCACAACCTGCATTCGAACTACGGAAAATATTGGCTTCGCCGGTTCCTACCCAAACCACATCCTGATTATTTGGATCTATTCCAATATCTCCAATCGATGCAGTTGGCATTTCATCAAATACGGATTCAAAAGTAACACCTTCATTAATCGATTTCCAAACTCCTCCTGTGGCTGATCCTACCCAAATGGTATAATTATCTCCTCGAGGAGATATGCCTTCAACATCGGTGCAGCGCCCACTAATATTTGTGGGCCCAACATATTGCCAATGTAAATTGCTAAATGAAGTATCGCTTTGAAGCTCCAAATAGTTTTGAAACATTTCCAAGCGTTTTTCGCCTTTTAAAACCGGTTGTTTTTGAGCTTGAGCATAAATAAAAATTAACCACATGCTCACTATTAAGCTTGCTCTGTATATAGTTTTAAAGTTCATAATACTAATTTTTCAGATTTGAATTATTGGTTTTGTTTGTGTATTTCTATTTGACCACTAAAGTAATAAAACTTCGTTTCTTTGCTAACAACAAACACATGATTAAAATTTCTACTTTTAAAAATGGAATCATCTCAAAAAGATTTTTTTGCAGCAAAAGCTAAAGAATACGACGAGGAAATTGCTCGACAGCTAATGTTACAAACATTGCAAAACGTGCAGGATTTAAAAATTTAAAAACCCAAACAGTAGGTCTTGTAGAAAAACCTTATGGTAAATATCCCTTTTTTTTATGACTGGAAATAAATAACTCTTCTAATATGAGACTAAACCTTAAAAAGAAGTGTTTATGCCATTTTTATTGGGGAAAAGAGAGATGATGGAGTAATAATAAATAATCATTGGTGTCCGGTCAAAAAATATACTAATCTCTGGAACTCCTTATTTTATTATGTTACAAGACCTTTTAATCAGATAGCCTTGAATTTTTTTCAATCATATTATGTTCCAAATGGAACTCCCCATTAACTAACATGAAAGATATTTACAAAACTTCCGCTATGTTGTAAAAAGACGGAATAAAATTATCGTTCATCACTGACAAAAGCCCAACTTTTAGTTGACTTCCCCTAGTCATCTTTAGTAATTTTGATAGACAAGCATTAATACACCCATATTATGAGTCAAAAATAAAAAAAATTACTGAAGAGCTATTAGGATACGCCGGAATTCAAATTAATGGTAGCAAGCCATGGGATATTCAAGTGCACAACAAGCATTTTTACAAAAGAATAATTACCGAAGGTGAGTTAGGTCTTGGGGAGTCCTATATGGACGGTTGGTGGGAAATAAAAAAGCTAGACGAATTTATTTAATACTTCGCGCCAATCTGGAAGAAAAAATCAAACGGAAATTCTCTATTCTCTTCAAGCTTTTTCTACTCAGACTTTTCAATCACCAATCCAAACGAAGAGCTTTTATTATTGGAGAAAAACATTATGATTTGGGAAATGATCTGTTTCAAATTATGCTTGATAAGAAAATGAATTATAGTTGCGCCTATTGGAATGAGACCAAAAGTCTGGAGGAAGCTCAGGAAAACAAACTGGACTTAATTTGTCGCAAACTAAAACTCAAACCCGGAATGCGTGTGTTGGATATTGGGTGTGGATGGGGCGCTTTTGGAAAATATGCTACAGAGAAATACGATGTTCAAGTAGTAGGCATTACGGTTTCAAAAGAACAAGTGGAACTTGGAAGAAAATTATGCGAAGGACTTCCTGTAGAGTTCCGTTTGATAGATTACCGCGATTTGAATGAAAAATTTGATCGCATTGTGAGCGTTGGAATGATTGAACACGTTGGCTATAAGAATTACAAAACCTTCTTTGAAATTGTGAATAAGTGTCTGTATGATGATGGAATATTTCTTTTGCATACTATTGGAAATAATAAATCGATAAAAACACTTAACCTATGGACCAATAAATATATTTTTCCCAATGGCATTGTGCCTTCCATAGCGCAATTAGGAAGCGCGATTGAATCTCTTTTTGTAATGGAAGACTGGCACAATATAGGAATAGATTACGATAAAACACTCATGGCTTGGCATCAAAACTTTATTAACAATTGGGAGAAAATAAAGGATCAGCATTCTGGACGTTTTTATAAAATGTGGGTCTATTACCTGCTCTCTTCAGCAGCCGCATTCAGAGCCAGAAACATACATGTTTGGCAGATCGTATTAACTAAAAAGGGAATGCTTGGATGCTATCAATCAATACGTTAATAAGATATCATATCGAATTCCTTCTTTTTTAAACGTGCTTTTCAGAAGATCATTCATATGTATACTATTACTATTTATCCAAAATTCTAAAAATCTCTTTATTTCAAAATAGTATATCTTAAACAATCCTAAAAAGAATAATTTTCGCCTTATTTTACAGCAAAAGAATTAAATATACTGTATCTTTGACCGATAAAACCTACCTATTTAATTATTCACATAAAATTCAATATATTATGTCAAATAAAATATTCGACCACGTAAAACCGGGCGTTTTGTTCGGAGAAGACTTAGCAACAGTTTTCAAATTGGCCAAAGCCAATCAATTTGCTATCCCTGCTGTTAATGTTACAGGAACCGACACAGTGAATGCTGTTTTAGAAACAGCAAAAAAAGTAAATTCACCAATTATTATACAACTATCTAATGGTGGAGCTTCCTTTTATGCCGGCAAAGCACTTCCCAATGACAAACAACAAGCTTCCATTGCAGGTGCTATTTCAGCTGCATATCATGTTCACGAACTAGCTAAAATGTATGGTGTTGCTGTTATTATGCATACTGATCATGCTGCCAAAAAATTATTGCCTTGGATTGATGGACTGCTTGATGCCGGAGAAAACTATTATAAAGTAAACGGCAAACCTTTATTTTCGTCACACATGCTCGATTTATCAGAAGAACCTATTGCCGAGAATATCGAAATTTCAAAGAAGTATCTAGCTAGAATGGCTAAAATTGGAATGACTTTAGAAATTGAACTTGGCATTACAGGCGGCGAAGAGGATGGTGTAGATAATTCCGATGTCGATAGTTCTAAATTATATACTCAACCGGAAGAAGTGGCTTATGCTTATGAAGAACTTTTAAAAGTAAGTCCTAATTTTACTATTGCAGCTTCTTTTGGAAATGTACACGGCGTATATAAACCAGGAAATGTAAAGCTAACTCCAAAAATATTAGATAATTCTCAAAAATTTATTGAAAAGAATTATAATACTTCAGCTAAACCTGTGAATTTTGTTTTCCATGGTGGTTCCGGCTCAAGTCACGATGAAATTCGGGAAGCTCTCTCTTATGGAGTCATTAAAATGAATATTGATACTGATACACAGTGGGCTTTTTGGGAAGGCGTTAAAAATTATTATGACGGAAAAAAGGATTATTTGCAAACACAAATTGGAAATCCTGAAGGAGAAGACGTTCCCAATAAAAAGCACTACGATCCACGGAAATGGTTAAGAGCCGGTGAAGAATCAGTAATTAAGCGTTTGGAAAGAGCATTTGATGATTTAAATGCAATTGACAGGTGTTAAAATTATAGTTGACCATTTTATTTAGTTCTCAGAAAAAAATGTTATTTTTGGATAGATAAAATTATGCATCTCATCTAAAAAAAAAATAATGGATACTGTAGAGCCCATAAAATATGACTGGTCTAATAAAACAATTTTAATTGTTGAAGATGTAAATCACAATTACAAATTTCTCTTTCATGCTTTAAAGCCTTCAAACGCAATTGTTATCTGGGCGAAAAATGGGAAAGAAGCTTATGATATTTGTAAATCGGACTCTAAGATTGATTTAATATTAATGGATATTAATATGCCCATAATGAATGGGTATAAATCGACACGCCTAATTAAGGGTTTAAATAAAAATATTCCGATTATCACGCAAACCGCATACGCTTTTGCAGGTGAGAGAGAAAAAAGTTTTGCTGCTGGATGTGACGAATATATTTTAAAACCTATTCATGTCAAAGAATTATTAGCGATAATGAGTAAATATCTATAAAACTATTATACCTAAAAAAATTAAAAAGGGGCTTGGTATATTATCAAGCCCCTTTTTAATTTTCCTCTACCACTCTATCGAGATAAAGTTCGAATTAATTCTTTTGTAGGCACAGTAATAACTGGAATAGGCGACTGATCGATAAGCTGTTCTGCAAAGGTACCTTTCCAAAGATTGGATAATTCACTAATCTGGGTAACCATAATAGAAATTATATCTGCATTTATTTCATTGGCATACTTAATAATTTCATTCACAACATCATTTGTTTCTAGCGACTTAACTATAAAATCAATATTATTTTTTTCCATAAATCCTGCAGATTGACGTGTATAACGTTCTACATTCTCCTTCACTGTTTTTACACTTGAACGATAAATAGCAAGCAAATGCACTTCAGCTCCACAGGCATGAGCCAAACGAATAGAAACTGGAATTTTTTGCCGAGTTTCGAGTGTATCGTCAATCGGTATAAGAATCTTTTTAATATGATTGGCAATGCGAGCTCCATCTCGAACAGAAATAGTAGGTATAGAAGCATTGCCAATAATTTTAAAAGCTAATGAATGGGAGAATAACTTTAGGTTTATTATCCCCTTTGTTCCTAATACAATAAGGTCTGCCTGACACTTTTCGGCTTCCTTATTCAGGGCTTCATACACTTTCCCTCCCTCTGTGAACAGATAAGAAAAGCTCTCCGCAGGCAACTTATCTGCATATTTTAAAACAAGTTTTTTGAACCTAGACTCAACTTCTTCCTTCCGCTTATCAGGTGGGGTTATGAAAATCGGCTTCGATTTATCAGGTTTATTTACAAAAACCAAAACGATTTTAGATTTAGTTTTGACTGCAATAATTACAGCTAATTTAAGTGCAGCTAGCGATTCGGTTAGAAAATCCATTCCAACGATAATTGTATTCATATTTATTGGATTTAGAACTTATAAATAACGCAATATATACTTAAATATTTTTTATTCTTTCCAAGCATTAATATATATCCGCTCTTTTTTCTCAAAAGCATTCGGATATTTTCTAATTATCTTTTTCAAAAAACCAATGGCTTCAATTTTTGTTCTAAAATCGCCCACTTTTACTCGATAGTATGGTTCGCTAAATGAAATATAGGCACTATATCCCGGATAAAGTAATTCAAACTCATCTTTTACTTCCAAAGCCTTTGATTTGGAGTAATTCCCTGATTCAAAGTAAATTTGTATGCGATAACCAGGAATTGTATTGTCCATCGCATTTAATTTCTTATGCAACATAAGCAATGAATCAAAGCGCTGTTCCTGAGTCAAGAGCACATAAGTATTATTAAAAAAATCAACCTGAGCATTTCCAACAAATTGAAAAACAAGAAATAGAGTAAGAAAAGCGTATTGTATTTTTTTCATTAATCGAATAGGTTTTCAGGTTTTACACTTAATATCGGTATGGCAGATAAATTGATAATTTTTTGACTATAATCTCCCATCAACACACTTAAATTGGCTTTTTCCTGATCGGTCATAATCACGATCATATCTGCATTCACTTTTTTTGTATAATTCACTACTGAACTTGGCAAATTATGCGATTGAATTATTTCTATTAAATAAGGAACGTTTTCTTTTATTAAATATTTTTCCGCTTCCATTGCCGATCGATCTACCTTCTTTTTTAAGGACGCTAAAGTGGTTGTATACACGGGTAATAAGTGAATCTCGGCTTCAAAAGCTTTCGCCATTTTAACAGCCATAGGTACTTTTTTCGTAGAATCAATCGAATTATCAATAGGAAGTACAATTGTTTTAATAGTACGCTCAATATCAAAATCCACCCGCACACTTACCACTGGACAAGGTGCATAAGAAATGATTTTGAATGCATTGCTGCCAATCCAAAATTCCTCAAAACCGGATATGCCATGCGTTCCAACAACGATGAGATCCGCAGCGGAGGATTTCGCTTGCAAAGCCAATTCCTGATATACTTTTCCCTTGCGCATCTTCATTTTAATCTTTCCTCCTGTAAGAGAAGGAGATTTTTCTACCAAAATGCGTTGCAGCTCAAGTTTAGCATCATGCCGTATCTCATTTTTGCCAAGATCTATCGTCGATTCTTTTGTATTACAAGAATTCACCCAAACAAGCAAAATATTAGATTGACTAGTATTGGCAATCTTGATAGCAAAATCCAGAGCTTTTGTAGAGCCCGTCGAAAAATCCATTGCAACAATTATATTTTTCATAGAAGTCTGTTTTATTTATCAAGACTCTTATTTGCAGTTTTTAAATACCTAAGTATAATATTTCACAAATTTTATTAAGCTACCGTTATTAAACCGCATTTACTCTGCTAAATTAGGTATTTTTTTAAAACTCCTGAAATTTATTGCGAATTTAAAGTCAATTGAATAGACTTGCCAATGGATACTTGTGAGAAGGCTTTTCAAGAAATGAATCTTAACATCACACAAAATATCCTTACATTTGTCGCAATACAAGACCTTTTTTTCAAGGCTATATGCAATACTAATAATTGAAAGCAATTCCATAGAACTCATGAACGAACACTTAGATCCTAGCAGCGATTCTTTTGATGAAAAAGAAAAAGATCTTGAGCAATTATTGCGTCCCGGACAGTTTGCCAATTTTGCCGGTCAGGGCAAGATAGTCGAAAATTTAAATATTTTCGTAAAAGCGGCATCCAGAAGAGGAGAAGCGATGGATCATGTGCTGCTTCATGGCCCTCCCGGTTTAGGAAAAACAACCCTTTCCATCATTATTGCAAACGAACTTGGTGTTGGAATAAAAATAACCTCCGGCCCTGTGTTGGATAAACCCGGCGATTTGGCGGGATTGCTTACAAATCTCGAAGAACGCGATGTATTATTTATTGATGAAATTCATCGTTTAAGCCCTGTTATAGAAGAGTATTTGTATTCTGCTATGGAAGATTATAAAATTGATATTATGATCGAATCGGGTCCAAATGCGAGAACAGTGCAAATTGAGCTTAATCATTTTACATTGGTTGGAGCAACAACACGCTCCGGATTGCTTACCGCTCCGCTCCGCTCTCGTTTCGGCATCAATGCACGTTTACAATATTATGATGCAGAAACACTTGAAAAAATTGTCACACGCTCTGCCGGTATATTAAAAGTTCCCATCCATTTTGAAGCTGCAAACGAAATAGCACGAAGAAGTCGTGGCACACCCAGAATTGCAAACTTATTGCTTCGTCGCGTCCGCGATTTTGCCGAAATAAAAGGCAATGGAAAAATTGATTTAAAGATAGCTCAATATGCTTTAAATGAATTAAATGTGGATAAATTTGGGTTAGACGAAATGGATAATCGAATCTTATCAACTATGATAGATAAATTCAAAGGTGGACCTGTTGGCATTAGCACCATAGCAACAGCAGTTGGCGAAGATACCGGAACCATTGAGGAAGTCTATGAGCCGTTTTTAATTCAAGAAGGATTTATTGTTCGAACACCTCGTGGTAGAGAAGTAACGGATGCAGCATACCGACATCTGGGAAAATTTCGCTCAGCCACACAGTCTGGACTATTTGATTAATAACTCACTTTTCTTTTTCGCTTACTGATGTCTTTAAAAGCAAATATAAAATCACCTCAAGAAATGAGCTTGCTTATCCAAGCGAAAGCGAAAGATTTAGGATTTGCTGATTGTGGCATTTCTGCTGCCGAATTCTTAAAGGAGGAAGAAAGCCATTTAAATCAATGGCTCGAAAAAGGAAATCATGGTTTAATGGGCTATATGGAACGCAACAAAGAAAAGCGTCTTGATCCCCGACTTTTAGTTCCGGGAGCTAAATCAGTGATTTCCGTACTTCAAAATTATTACCCTAAAGAACTTCTGAATACAGAAAACAATTTTAAAATATCGAAATATGCCTATGGTGATGATTATCACCAAGTAATGAAAAGAAAATTGAATCTTTTAGCCGATGACATTTTGCACTATCATCCAAAAACCAATTTTAGAGTATTTGTTGATTCTGCACCTGTATTAGATCGCGTTTGGGCTAAAAAAAGCGGTTTAGGTTGGATAGGGAAAAATAGTATGTTAATTACGCGAAAACAGGGTTCCTACTTTTTTATTGGTCATATTATCCTCGATTTGGAATTGACGTACAATACGATTCAAGTAAAAGATTATTGCGCCAACTGTACACGCTGTATAGATGCTTGCCCAACTCAGGCTATTTACGAAGCAAGAAAAGTAGATGCCAGAAAATGCTTATCGTATCAAACAATCGAATTTCCTAAACTTGCCGAAAGAAGTGATCCTGATTTATATCAAGACTGGATTTTTGGATGTGATATTTGTCAGGATGTTTGTCCATGGAATCTTAAATTTATTATTCCACTCCAACAAGAAGAATTTGTTCCAAAACCTGCACTAATGAATTTAAAAAAAGACGGTTGGAATAACTTAACCGAAATGGAGTTTGGCGAATTATTTCGAGGAAGCGCATTGAAGCGTGCAAAATTTAGTGGATTAAAACAGACTATCCAATGGGTAAATAAAACAAAATAATGAAAATAAGTTATTTCCTTTAACCCAAAAAAGCATCCATTTTCTTAAGAAGTACAGAAATAGATATTGGTTTTGAAACATAATCGTCGCAACCGGCAGCTAAACTTTTCTCTCTATCACCACCCAAAGCATAAGCTGTTTGAGCAATAACCGGCAGATTAGGCCTTTTCTTTTTTATCTGTTTTACAACTTCGTATCCATTCAAAATAGGAAGGTTAATATCCAGTAATACCAAATCGATGGTATCGTTACTCAATATGGTATTTACAGCATCTCTCCCATTCTCCACCCAAAGAATATTTACTTTGGATTTTTTCAACAAAAGACGTAGAAAATTGTAATTACTCACAATATCCTCTGCTATTAAAATATTTTTACCTTCCCAAAGATAATTGTTGATATTAAAATCCATAGTACTCATTTTTAAAAGATTAATTTTCAATTGTAAAATAAAAGGTCGATCCTTTTCCTACTTCAGATTCCACACGAATTTCGCTTCCCATAATATCGAGTAAATGACGGACAATGGACAAACCTAAACCTAAGCCATCATGAGCACGATTTTCATCCTCAACAGCTTGACCAAAATTTTCAAAAATCAGCTGAAGTTTTTCTTCTTCAATACCAATCCCTTCGTCTTTTACATAAAATTCGTATATATTGTTACGTCGCTTATAGCCCAACTCAATTTTTCCCTTTTCAGAGAATTTAAATGCATTATCAATAAGCTTGGTAAACACATGCTCTAGCTTATCGGCGTCAGCATTGATTTGATCTGCAGTAGGATCACCGTTCTCCGCATCAATTTTAAGCACCAAATCCACCCCTTTATTCGCATATCTCTTACTTTTTTTAAACTTAGAGTAGATCTCTTTCATAAACATATTGAGCGAAAACACGGTTTTTTCAAATTTTAAATCCCGCTTTTCAAGCAAAGATACATCCAATATATCTTCCACAATAGAGAGTAAATGCATTCCGCTACCCAATATTTCGTTGTTAAAATCTGCAATATCTTCAGGGTCAAGACCTCCCATTTGCATTAATTCAGCAAAACCAATAATAGCATTTAAAGGCGTGCGCAATTCATGTGATATTGTTGAAAGAAATGCAGATTTCATCCGGTCGGAATCTTCAGCAATCTGTTTTGCTTTCAGAATGTTTTTCTCATATTCCTTGCTTTGAGTGATATCAATTCCTGAAAAAGCAATGAATAGAGGATCTTGCTTTGTATTCTTAATAATGGCTGTATTCAAAAAAACAGGGACTACCGTTTCATCCTTTTTAACATGCCATATTTCTTCACTTTCAAAACCATCTTGAGCTATACTCAATTCAGCCATTTTTTTAAAATTATACGGAGAATCAACAGCACTTAATAAGTCAAAATTTTCGCCTAATAGTTCTTCAGAATTATAGCCATGAATCTTCGCAAAATGCTTGTTTAAATATACTATTTGGCCTTTCAAATCAGTAATTGCCAAACCGTAATTTGCAATATCTGCAATAAGTTTAAATCGCTCAATCTCTTCTTGGTGTTTTTTTCTAAGCGTGATATCGCGTATTATACAAACAACATTCATTTCCTCATCAATTTCCACAGAGGCCATCGACATTTCAATTGGGATACTGCTTCCATCACTATGAGTTGCAAAAAGTTCAACATTCTTACTTAATTGCTTATTATCAATGACATCCTGAATAAGTTGAATTCCTTGCATATATTCATCGGATAGATTGTCAGAGGAAAAAAGAATACGAATATTTTGATTGATGATATCTTCGCTGTCATAACCAAAAAGACGGCTTGCCTCCAAATTCCAAAAATTAATTTGACCATACTCATCAAACATAATAATAGCATCATTGGCATATGAGGTAATTGAACTAATCCTTATTTCATTTTCTTTGATCTTTTTAAGCGCTTTTTTGTGCTCTTCAATTTCGCGTACTAAACCTTTCGTACGATCAACAATCAATCGCTCTAAATGTTTTCTGTAATTTTCCAACTCTAAATCAACCTGAATTTTTTTTCTGGTCATCTCGATAATAATTTCGAGCTGAATAGGTTGTATAGGTTTTAATAAATAACCAACCGGATCAACGGCTTTAGCCTTTTCTAATAAGGACTTATCTGTTTGTGCCGTTAAAAACAAGATTGGAATATCCTTCGTTTGTCGAATTATCTCAACGGTTTCTATTCCATCCAATATGCCAGCCAATCCTATATCCATTAAAATTAAATCGGGACTATTTTCTTGAACAAAAGAAATAGCTTCTTCCCCGGAAGGAACAACACCCATAACTTTATGCCCCATCCCAAACAAATAGTTCTGGAGTAGCTTAGAAATAATAAGCTCATCTTCAACAATTAATATATTAAAAACAGACATAATTTTAGGGTAATCTATAATTTATTCAAAAGTAGCAATATGTATACAGAAAACAAATTCTATTTTAATGAATTCTTAGTACGAGCATATTTAACAATAACAATTGTTTAATATTGAGCTTGATTCATTTTGACATTTTTAGATAACTTTGTGTCATTAAAAAACAGGTGATGGATAATAATAACATTAAGATATTATTAGTAGATGATGAGTTGGACATACTAGAATTTCTTAGTTATAATCTTAAGCGTGAAGGCTTTCAAGTTTTTACGGCAAATAACGGTCGTGAAGGTGTTGAAAAGGCGAAAAAAAATTTACCTCAACTAATTATTTTGGATGTAATGATGCCTGAAATGGATGGTATTGAAGCTTGTGGGGAAATTCGGCTTATTCCTGAGCTCAAAAATAGCTTGGTTATTTTTCTTACTGCTCGCGCTGAAGACTACTCACAAATTGCCGGTTTTGATGCCGGAGGCGATGATTATATTACAAAACCCATAAGACCAAAGTTGTTGACTACCAAGATTCATTCTCTTTTACGACGCTATTCAGAAAAAATTGAGCAGCAATTTCCCAAGGAATCAATAAGTGTTTTTAATGCTTTTACCATTGACACGGAGCGCTATTTAATCCTAAAAGATAAAAACGAAATCACTTTACCAAAAAAAGAGTTCGAATTGCTTCTTTTACTCACGTCGAAACCCAATAAAGTATTTACGCGAGAAGAAATATTCACTCAAGTATGGGGTAATCAAGTGATTGTTGGTGACCGAACCATTGATGTTCATATGAGGAAAATTCGTGAAAAAATAGGAGACGATTGTATAAAAACAGTGAAGGGTGTAGGTTATAAATTTGAAGATATAAAATAATTTTTATGAGTGAATCAACACGGCTCGCTTTTCGCATAACACTCATTATTGGAGTTTTCTATTTTATAGGATTTACCTTTATTTATTTAAACACATCTATCGATTTCTTTTATATAATAAGCATTTTTCTTCTTTTTCTAATCTTCACATTTTTGGTGATACGTCTACATATCGAAAATTATATCTACCAAAAAATCAAAGTTATTTATAAAACCATACACAATCAAAAAAGAAATAAAAGCAAACAATTGCGCGATCGGGAACAATCTTTAGCAAGTATCGAAAACGTGCATCATGAAGTTATCGCCTGGAGTAAAGAATATCAAGATCAAATAGACGAACTTAAACGTCTGGAAATATACCGTAAGGAATATATAGGCAATATTTCACATGAGTTAAAAACACCCCTATTCAATATTCAAGGATATATTTCCACTTTGATTGATGGTGGTATAGAAGATGAAAGCATAAACCTAAAATACCTCACCCGTTCAGAAAAAAGTGTAGAACGACTCATCAAAATAGTGGAAGAACTAGACACTATATCCAGAATAGAATCAGGAGAACTGGTATTAAACAAAACTCGTTTTAATATTCTCGACCTTGTAAAAGAAATATTTGAATTATTTGAAGTAGAAGCAAGTAAAAAATCTAGTCAATTTTTTTTTAATAAAAACTATGACCATCCTATTTTTGTATTTGCAGATCGCCTCCAATTGCATACTCTTTTAACTAACTTAATAAGCAATGCGATTAAATACGGAGCTTCAAAAAATGGAAAAATAAAAATTAGCTTCTTTGATATGAATGAGAACGTGTTAGTGGAAGTTACCGATAATGGACCGGGAATATCTAAAGAAGATCTTCCTCGTATTTTCGAACGATTTTACAGAACAGACAAAGCTCGATCGCGTGATGCTGGGGGAACCGGACTTGGCTTAGCCATTGTTAAACATATTGTAGAAGCGCATAATCAAGTGATTAATGTACGCTCCACTATTGGGCTGGGAACTACTTTTGCCTTTACACTTAAGAAAGCATAGTTTCGTTTTCCTTTCCGTCTGCACCAACTATTATCGGAAGAAATAGCTATATTTGTTTCCTAAACAAAAACACATACATATGAAAAAAACCTTCACACTATTAGTGGTATTAATCTTTGCTTTTCAAGCCTTTAGCCAAGAATCATCAACTAAAAAAATTAATTTAGAAGACATTTTTAATAGTCATCAATTTTATGCAAAATCGGTTCGCGGAATTGCTTCTATGAATGATGGGAATCATTATTGCCAGTTAAATATGCAAGGGATTGTTGAGTCGAGTTATAAAACGGGAGAAGAAACACGAGTTATTGTGGATGCAACTAAGCTTTTTTTAGCAGATTCCTCGCTTATACGCATCAATTCCTATCAATTTAATCAGAGCGAAACTCAGGTTTTAATTGCTACAAATACAGAATCTATTTATAGACATAGTACCAAATCGGATTTTTACATATTCGATATTGCTTCACAAAGTCTAAAATCGTTATCCAATAACGGGAAACAAAGTCTGGCCAGTTTTTCTCCAGATGGCTCAAAAGTGGCTTTTGTTCGTGATAACAACTTGTTTCTAGTCAATTTGATTACTAATCAAGAAAAACAAATCACCACAGATGGAAAAGCGGAAGCCATTATAAATGGAAGCACCGATTGGGTTTATGAAGAAGAATTCAGCTTTTCTCAAGCTTTTTTCTGGTCGCCAAATGGCAAATATATAGCCTATTACAAATTTGATGAAAGTCGAGTACGAGAATTTCAGCTTACATTTTATGGGAAATTGTATCCTAAACAGGATAAATATAAATACCCTAAAGCGGGAGAAGATAATTCAATTGTAAGCATACATAGTTATTCGCTTGCTAATGGCGAAACAAAAACCATAAATATCGGACAGGAAACAGACATCTATATTCCTCGCATTCAATGGACAAGTACCGATGATGCTTTATCCATTTCACGCTTAAACCGTTTGCAAAATAAATTTGAGCTTTTGATTGCTGATCCTGCTACCGGAAATACAAATGTAATTTATACTGAAAATAATAAGTATTATATCGACATAACGGATGATCTACATTTTATAGCAGGAAAAAAAGGAGCTGATCAAGGATTTGTTATTACCAGCGAAATGGAAGGCTTCAAGCATATTTATTATTATGATATGCAAGGTAAATTGCTTAAAAAATTGACTGATGGGGCTTGGGATGTAGATGCTATTATTGGTTTCGACACGAAGAAAAATAAAGTTTATTTTAATGCAGCTAAAAATTCCCCACTCAATCGGGAAGTATATGCTGTAGACTTAAAAGGAAGACTAAGTGTTATTGAAGCAAAAACAGGATGGAATCAGGTTGATTTCAGCTCTAACTTCAATTATTATATTTCCAATTGGAGCGATGCCAACACACCTCCGGTGTATAGTTTGAAAAATAGAAAAGGTCAATTGATAAAAACTTTACAAGAAAACAAGGGTGTCTCAGAAACCACTAATAATTTCGGTTTCCTTAAAAAAGAATTCTTTACTATCACCACTTCTGAAAATATTGACTTGAATGCTTCGCGTATTCTCCCTCCAAATTTTGACGAAAACAAAAAATATCCTGTCTTATTCTATGTATATGGCGGACCAGGTTCTCAAACAGTTCAAAACCGTTGGGGTGGCAGTCGGGATGCTTGGTTTCAAATGTTAGCTCAAAACAATATCATTATTGTTTCTGTTGATAATCGTGGCACAGGTTTCCGTGGCGAAGAATTTAAAAAGATGACATACCTTCAATTAGGGAAATACGAGATTCAAGATCAGATAGAAGCGGCAAAATACATGGCCGAATTGTCTTATGTTGACGAAAATAAAATTTCCATTTTTGGCTGGAGTTATGGAGGCTATATGAGCTCACTTGCGATGACAAAAGGAGCTGATATTTTCAATACAGGGATTGCCGTTGCTCCTGTTACTAACTGGCGTTATTACGATAATATTTATACCGAACGTTATATGCGCACGCCACAAGAAAATGCAACTGGTTATGACGACAACTCACCCATCAACCATGTGGAAAAACTAAAAGGCAATTACCTTTTGATTCATGGCGGTGCTGATGACAATGTGCATACGCAAAATACATATGATTTGATTACCGCTTTGGTTGCTGCTAATAAACAATTCGAATTGATGATCTATCCAAATAGTAATCACGGAATATATACCGGCAAGAACACTTCTTTAAATCTCTACACAAAAATGACTAATTTCTTGTATGAGCATTTGAAATAATACCGATAAATTAAATTTATTAAAGGCTGTTTTTGAAAAAGAAACAGCCTTTTTTTATTGCTTATGATTTAGATTTCCTAAATAAGCGAATAGCTGAATACAAGGTCAATAAGGCTAATGCCACACTAAATACGGAATCGATATAATCATGAACTCCTTTTCCTTCCATCAAAAAATACAAGCCTAAGGAGACTTCTACGGTGAGAACAGTAAAAAATTTAATAAAAAACAAGGATTGCTGACTTTCCATAACCAAAGAAAAATTTAGCTTAGACAACTGCTTATTATTACGCCATTGAATAAAATTAACAACAACAGCAAAACTATTCACAATAAGGCCAATAAATGCCATATCATCCTTCAATTCCCTGGGATCAATTAGTCTATCCACAGCCATAGCAACCACAACAACAAAAGAAGCTACAAAGACCCACCCCATAAATTGAGCATTTAAGCATTCTGATTTTGGCAAATCCATCTGAAGTTTATATGACCTTTGCGTTGATCTCCAACTTAATAATACAGATAGACTTTGTGCTCCACCCATAATCATTTGCGCAATCAAGGTCAACGAATTTGAAATTACAGCGATAAAAACAAAGGGAAACCAAGTACCGAAAATAATCCAGAAATTATATTTTAAAGTACGTTTTTTTCGCAAAGCATATTCAGCATCCAGTGTTGCCACTCCTACAATATTACCCCTAAATTTCTTCACGCAGATGAGTTATATTAATATGAATATCAAACTTATCTTTCAAATATTTCGCCAACATTTCAGCTGAATATACAGACCTGTGTTGTCCTCCAGTACAACCAAAACTTACCATCAAATTTGTAAAACCGCGCTCCTGGTATTTTTTTACCGATTGAGTTACAAGATTAAAAACTGAAGCTAAGAAAAATCCTACCTCTTCTTTCTTTTCGAGAAAACGGCAAACAGCGTCATCTTTACCGGAAAGCGATTTAAATTCCTTATATCTCCCTGGGTTTGGTAATGCTCGACAGTCAAAAACAAATCCCCCCCCATTTCCACTTTCATCTTTGGGCATAGGCCCATATAGGAAAGAGAAACTTGTAATTTCAACTGTTAACATAGCTATTTATTTAATTACAAATTTAGATTTTAATTGAAATAATTTACTAAGAATCTGAATAAAGTAAGGAATATCAAGACTAAGATACTGGTTTTTAATAACTTTATCCAAATTAACCAGAGCCAGAGGAATGCTTTCTATAAAATAAGCTTTTTTCTCAATTATGCCTCTAAAGCCGTAAGCTCCCAGTGTTTGAATGATTCTTATAAAAACCATTGAAATAAAGTCCTGCTCAAAAGTTTCGGAACCAATTGTAAATTTCTTGTCTAATTTGACTTTGTAATAAGTCTTTAATTCTTCTCTAAACGAATCGCTTAATTGAGCCGATGCTTGATATAAGATTGATACTAAATCGTATAGCATTGGGCCTTTTCTTCCTCCTTGATAATCGATTAACCAAACATCATTATTCAGAACTTGAATATTTCTTGCCTGAAAATCGCGATACATAAACCCAATACATTTCTGTTTACCTAATGTTTTAGCCAAATATTGAAAATCATTCTCAAGCAACTGTTCATCAAAAGGGAGTCCTGAAACTTTTAAAAAATAATATTTGAAATAGTTCAAATCCCAAAGAACGGATTGAGAATCAAACTCTGCCCTCGGATAAGAAAAGAGCTCAAAATTAATATGCTTATTTCCATACAACTGCATTCCAAAAAGCTGATCTATTGCTTTTTTGTATAATTGCTTAACATTTTCTGTTTCGCCTTCTTTTTTCAGAATATCCAATAAATTTAAGTCTCCTAAATCTTCAATCAAATAATAAAGTTCTGAATCTGAAACCAAATAAATTTCTGGAACATGACTTTCGGCTTGTTGAAAGACTTTGCTGAAATGAAAAAACGCTCTATTTTCTTTTATATCGCCATTATATACACCTATGTATGTTTCCTCTTTATCAAATAGGCGAAAATAAAGTCGAGAAGAAGCTGATGAGTTACTAAGTGGTTGAATGCGAATGCTAGAAGTATTTTTCCAAACAGAGTACAATTTTTCGAGTTGTATCAGATGCTCCATAATTAGCCTTTTCACAAAGATAGAAAAACCCCCAATCAAATCAATGACTGGGGGCCAATTATTATTCCCACTTAAAATTAACGCATTGCGAAGATACACCTTTTTTAATATAAATAACAAGAAAATTAGTAATATTTAACATTTTTTTTCAAAACTATTAAATATAAAAAGGTAAGCAGAGTTATGTTCAGGAATAAAACCGTTTAAGGACAAATTCAAAAGTTTATATTGGACTTTGCCAAGGCTTTTTGTTTTTCTGAGTTATTTTATCTTGTGTTTGTGGACAAGGAATTTTTTTCTTTTTCATCTCTGTATTATGGCCAATTTGAGTTTGAGGAAAGCGTTTTTTCTTAGAAAAGAATAATTGAATTCCAAGGCCAAGGAAAACCAAAGTAAGGAGAATAGAACTGATAAAGATAATTTTAAGAAGCATAGACTAAGAATATATAGTACAAAACAGTCTTCGCTCGGAAGCATTGTCTCTGAATTCACCCAAATAAATTCCTTGCCAAGTTCCTAATGCTAAACGTTCATTTTTTATTGGAATAGTTATAGAAACGCCTAATAATGCACTTTTTATATGAGCAGGCATATCGTCGCTTCCTTCAAATATGTGAATATAATCAGGATCATTTTCAGGAATAAGCTTATTAAAAATCGTTTCAAAATCAATGCGGACACTTGGGTCTACATTTTCATTTATGGTTAATCCTGCCGAAGTATGCTGAATAAAAATGTTAATCATCCCTACTTGTGGCAACTTTGGTAAGCCGGCAATCACCTCCGAAGTAATTAAATGAAAGCCTCTACTCTTTTGTTTTAAACGAATCTCTTTTTGGATAATCATTCAACAAATTTAAGAAATAATAGGCATAAAAAGCCCCTGTATGAAAATTACAGGGGCTTAAAAAATTTACTCTTTATTTAATGCCAGCAATATCTTCTAACATTTTAGTAGTCAATGATTTTGGACGCTCAAGCGCATAACCTAAAGCTCTATCCCAGGTAATATTAGCTAAAACACCAATTGCACGACCAACACCAAACATTACAGTATAGAAATCGTACTCAGTAATACCATAGAACCACTGGATTACACCTGATTGTGCATCAACATTTGGCCAAGGGTTCTTAGCTTTACCTTGTTCAACCAAGATATCAGGAACTACGCGATAAAGCATATCTACATACTTGAAGATTTTATCGTTTGGTAAATGTTTTTCACAGAATTCGCGTTGTGATTGGTAACGAGGATCGGTTTTACGTAATACAGCATGACCAAATCCAGGAATAACCTGGCCGCTATTTAATGTATCCCAAACGAATTTTTTCATCATTTCTTCGGTTGGTTCTTTACCGTCTAATTTATCCATTACATCTTGTAACCAACGTAATACTTCTTGGTTAGCTAAACCATGCAAAGGACCAGCCAAAGCATCCATTCCGCCAGATAATGCATAATAAGCATCTGAAAGTGTAGATGCTACTAAGTGAGTTGTATGTGCAGAAGCATTTCCAGACTCATGATCCGAATGCAAAATAAAATACATACGAGCTACATCATCATAAGGAGCTGCAATACCCATCATATGAGCAAAATTTCCGCCCATATCTTGATTAGGATCACCGGCAATAATATCTCCATTCTTATATTTATAACGATAGATAAATGCAGCAATCTCAGGTAAACGAGCTAACAAATCTGTAGAATCTTCATACATAGACTCCCAACCAGTCATTTTGTTATATCCTTCTGCGTAGAATTTAGCAAATTTGCTTTCTTTTTCCATTGTTAAGATAGCCGTAGAAAACATTACCATAGGATGAGAATCTTTTGGCATGGCACGCAATACATCGTAAACATATTCAGGTACTTTACTACGTTTCTTGAAATCTTCTACAACTTCTAAGGTTTCTTCCATTGTAGGAATATCGCCTGTTAATAGAAGATACCAAAAACCTTCAACATAGGGATAATCTTTACCTTCTGGTTTTGGTAAAGCAGCCATTGTTTCAGGAATAGTATATCCACGAAAACGAATACCTTCCATTGGATCTAAATAAGAAATATCTGTAACTAAACTACGGATACCTCTAGCGCCACCAATTACTTGCTCAATTTTTACATCAGCAACTTTTACATCACCAAATTCTTTTACCAGTTTGGTGGTTCTGGGTCTTTGCTCAGCTATTTTCTGAGCCAATTTTGCTTTTAAAGTTGACATATTTTAATAATTATTATTTTATTGAAGCTTAGCTTTTAAGCCTTCATTTATGGCACTTAAAAAATCCTCAGTTCTTAGAGAATGCTCTCTTGATAATTTATCACTATGAATCATAAGTGCTAGGTCTTTGGTCATTTTATCTCCAATTATTTCTATATTAGGATTCGTTACATTAATTTTATCCATTGGTTTTCAAGATAAATAATTCACAAATTCAATAACAGATATTTAATCGTTATTCCTTAAATCAATGTAAAAATACTAAAATTTTATAATGTACGCATAGTAAATTCTTAAAAAAAATTCATTCTAAATAAAAGTACTCAAACCTTTACAGACGTGGGATATAAAACATATATATAGGATATATATATTGCATCGTAATCGCCATTTATTTTACGTCAAACAGCATTTTATTGACTGATTTTTATCACTAAATAAACCATCTACAGTTAACTCTTTTTAAAACAACCAAAGTGCTAAAACAAATAGAAAAGCCCCAACAAACATCAAAAGGATGGAAAAGGGAAATATTTCCTTTGCTTTAAGGCCTGTTATTCCTAACAAAGGCAAAGCCCAAAAAGGTTGTATCATATTCGTTAATTGATCACCATAGGCCAAAGCCATTACACTTTTGGGGATAGAAGCGCCCAGATTAATAGCAGCGTCTACTATAATTGGTCCTTGAACAATCCATTGACCACCTCCTGACGGTACAAATACATTCACTATTGCAGCACTTAACATGGTGTAAAAAGGAAAAGAATCAAGCGTAGAAATATCTAAAAAGAACTGAGTAAATAAAACATAAAGGCCGGAGTATTTCATAATACCCATAATGCCGGCATATAAAGGAAACTGAATTAAAATACCAGCTGAACTAGCAATTGCTTTTTGCGTTGCATTCAAGAATTCTTTAATCGAGCCATGAGCCAGAATAGCCAAAGCAAATAAAACAATATTGATATAATTAAGATTGATGAAATTCAAATTTCCCGTTTTTAACAAAGAAGAAAAAGGAATAACTAAAAGTAATAAAGCAAAAGCATAAGCAAAATATTTAGAAAAATCGAGACGCTCCGCTCCCACTATTTTATTAATTCCGACGAATTTATTTTTCGTTGGAGCCATTAATTTCATTTTCTTCCCTTGATTTCGCGAACCTAAACAATAGAAAAATAGAGGAACAATAATTATTAAAGTTGTCCATACAAACAAATTCATGGTTGAAAAAATAGTTTTCCCCAGAGAAACCTGACCAATCTTTTCAACTAAAAAATGATTGGCCTCTGCTATTTTTAATGGGGCAGAACCCGACAATCCACCATGCCAAACCATCATACCTGAATAGGCAGCGGCTCCCAATAAACCATAATTAAATTTCAATCCTCTGGCTGAATATGCTTCGGCAATTTTTCTGGCAAATATGGCTCCAAATACCAATCCCAAACCCCAATTAACAAAACTTACCAGAATAGTTGCAAAACTAAGTAAGGCAGCCGCTTTTGCATTAGTATCAATTAGCGTTGTAAGTTTTGATATTAAGCGATCAATACTTTTTGAAAGAGCCAACACATATCCCAGAACAAGTATCAAGATCATCTGCATAGTAAATTCCATCAAGGACCAAAATCCAGTATTCCAATAACCTAAAACTTGCATTACTCGTTTCCCATAAAAAATATCTGATGGTTTATAAACAACAGCTAAGACCATGGTTAATAAGGTAAGTAAAATTGCAATGCTCATAGGAGATGGAAGCATTTTTTGCAAACCTTCCAGTAATCGTTTGGATATAGTCATCTTCTGGTATTTAGCTCAAAAATACAAAAATCAATTATCAGAACAAAATCTCAAGAATTGAACTAATTTTAATTTTGAATGATTCTAAATTATAATTTTTTCTTATCTTTGCAAATGCAAATGCTTAACAAGCAAACAAAGTAAAAATCAGTTATTCACTGTTTTACAAAACGAATAAAAATAAAATGCAAAAGGACAAAAAATTCAGCATAAAAAAAACCGACAAAAAAACGCTTGAAAAATGGTACCGATTAATGGTTCTTGGCAGGCGTTTAGATGAAAAAGCACCTAATTATTTAAAACAAGCATTGGGCTGGTCTTACCATGCACCCTATGCAGGACACGATGGAATTCAATTGGCTATAGGGCAGATTTTTGAAGCAAAAAAAGACTTTCTCTTCCCTTATTACCGTGATATGCTCACCGTACTTTCTGCCGGCATGACTGCGGAAGAAATTATCCTCAATGGGATTTCAAAAGCAGCCGATCCTTCTTCCGGAGGTCGTCATATGTCGAATCACTTTGCCAAACCTGAGCTAAATATTCAAAATGTATCTTCCTGTACAGGAAACCATACTTTGCATGCTGTTGGTACAGCCAGAGCAATTAAACTAAGCGGAACAAAAGCCGTTTCTATTAGCTCTCAAGGAGAATCTTCCGTATCGGAAGGCTATGTTTATGAAGCCATAACGGGTGCTGACAAAGAACAATTACCGGTAATTTTTGTTATTCAGGACAATGGATATGGAATTTCCGTTCCTAAAAAAGACCAAACAGCCAATCGAAAAGTTGCTAATAACTTTAGTGGATTTAAGAACCTCAAAATTATTCACTGCAATGGTAAAGATGTTTTTGATTCGATGAATGCCATGGATGAAGCGAAAGCACTGGTATTAAAAACAGGTAATCCTGTTATTTTACAAGCGAACTGTGTCCGAATAGGCTCGCATAGCAATTCGGATGCTCACGAACTTTATCGAGATGAATTTGAGCGTAATTACGCAAAAGAATATGATCCTCTTTCGAAATTCAGACGCTTATTATTGCGCTACAATCGTTTTAGTGAAGAAGAGTTGTTATCTATAGAAGAAGATTCAAAACAAATTGTTAAAAAAGCCCATAAAGTTGGTATCAATTCTGCTGATCCTTCCCCCGATAGCATTTACGATTTTGTAACTCCGGAGTCTTTTCAAACGGTAAAATTTCCTTTAGGACTTCACCAAAAAAATGAAGGAACAAAGATAAAATATATAACGGCCTTAAACGAGACTTTAAAAGCCGAATTTCGTCTCAATCCGGAAACCTATCTGTGGGGACAAGATATTGCAAATAAAGACAAAGGCGGCATTTTTAATGTTTCTAAGGGCATGCAAAAAGAGTTTGGGGAAAAGCGTGTTTTTAATGCTCCCATTGCAGAAGATTTCATTGTTGGTACAGCCAATGGCATGTCGCGTTTTAATGATAAGATTCGAATTGTAGTTGAAGGAGCAGAATTTGCCGATTATTTTTGGCCGGCGATGGAACAATTGGTTGAATCGTCGCATGAGTACTGGCGTACAAATGGAAAATTCGTTCCTAATATTACGATAAGATTGGCTTCCGGAGGATATATTGGTGGCGGTTTGTATCATTCACAGAATATTGAAGCCACATTAACAACATTCCCGGGAATTCGGGTAGTATATCCTTCTTTTGCTGATGATGCAGCAGGACTTTTAAGAACCAGTATTCGATCAAAAGGAATTACTCTTTTCCTCGAACCTAAAGCACTATATAACGACCCAAAAGCAGAGGCATTTGTACCCGACGATTTTGAAGTTCCTTTTGGCAAAGCGAAAATTCACCGAACAGGAATAGACTTAACGTTAATCACTTATGGAAACACAACTCCTATGAGTATTGAAGTCGCTGATAAATTAGCAAAAGAAACAGGAGTACAAATTGAAGTGATTGATTTACGTTCCTTATTACCTTTAGATACAGAAACCATTCTTCAATCGGTTAAAAAAACCAATAGAGTACTTGTTGTTCATGAAGATAAGATTTTCAGCGGTTTTGGAGGCGAAATTGTGGCTCAAATAGCCTCAGAAGCATTCGAATATTTAGATGCTCCTATAAAACGAGTAGGCGCTACTTTTACGCCTGTTGGATTTAATCGTATCTTAGAAAAAGCGATTTTGCCAAATAATGAAAAAATAGAAATTGCACTAAAAGAATTACTGGCATACTAAACAAATTGATTATGAAAAAGATAGGAATTTTCTACAGTTTCAACACAAAAAATACCACCGAAGCCGCAAATCAGATCATAAAAGCCTTTGGAAATACCAACATCGAAGCAAACAATGTTGAAAAAATCTCTGATGCTCAATTTGGAGCTTACGAAAATTATATTCTAGGCGTCCCTACTTGGTTTGATGGTGAATTGCCAAATTATTGGGATGAATTTTTACCTGCTCTGGAAGAGTTTGATTTAAAGGGAAAAACATTTGCACTTTATGGTGCAGGAAATCAAAAAGAATATTCCGAGAATTTTGTAGATGCAATAGGGATTTTAGCTGAAACTATTGAATTATTAGGTGGTAAGATCATTGGTTTTGTTGCAAATAAGGGATATAAATTTGATCATTCAAAAGCCTTAAGAGGAAACCATTTTGTAGGACTTCCATTGGATTTTGATACCCAAAAGAAACTTGTTCCCGAACGAATTGAAAAATGGGTGGAGCAGTTAAAAACTGAGTTTAAGTAAGAAAAGTTGGGTGGTTGAGTAGTATAGTAGATGAGTAGTCTTTTAGACAACAACGCTCCTACTTAACATACTCACCAAAAAAATCTATTAATAAAAAAATCTATTTCCTTCCATTAAAATTGTAATTTTGCCACGCTTTAGCTGAATTGGTCTGCTTTTTGCAATCAATTTAGAAAACAAACTTGGGGTTGACTGGATTTGACAGCAAGGGAGTTGGAATGTAAGCATGCCGAGTGTTGTGAATATGACTCGTAAATCCTAATTCTCACAGCTATGTAAATGGCGATAATAATTATGCTCTTGCAGCTTAATTCTACACAGTAGATTAAGCCTAATCCAAGAAACTAGGTTTCTGGACAAGACATCTCGCAGAAGGACCTGCCTTGTTCCTAACTGATATCGGGGTGTAGCAAATTCGAGGACCGCTTTTTTCAAGCTTCGGGAAGAAAGTTAAATAAAGAAGCTAAGGAGGTTGTTTGGGTGTCTTTTCCCGGTCAATTTCTCGAAAATCAATAAAAGACTACGCATGTAGAAAGCTTTTTAATTACTTGTTTGGACGAGGGTTCGAATCCCTCCAGCTCCACAAAAAATCCACACGATTGTGTGGCTCAAAGTGAGAAAATAATTCAAGCAAACTTGAAATTATTTTTGAATGAATGAAGCGAGCGAAGTGATTTTTTTTATTATAACCCCAAAATGGGATCAATAAAATTAATCCCTCCAGCTCCACAAAAGTTCATAACGAATAGATTTTCTATTCGTTTTTATTAGGTCCCATAGTTCAATGGATAGAATTTAAGATTCCGGTTCTTAAGATAGAGGTTCGAGTCCCCTTGGGATCACTTTTTTTGTTATAAATCAAGATGTTAGGGCATTTTTGTCCGATTCTGTCGCGACATTTTTTTTAGCATTAATTAACTGCATTGATTTTTAATTATCTTTGTTAAGCCTTGAAGTAATTTTTGCAGGCAATAGAACAAAAGGGATCAGTTTAAATATTGATCCTTTTTTTTATTTTACAAACTTTTAATTTTTCTTGTACAACTCGATAAACGCTATTTTACGTAATTGACTTATGTGGTCTTTTGGACTGGAATGCAATGGAAGGCTAAAAAGTATTACATAAGAAGCTGTTATGTAAAATAGCTAGTGCGACACGAAGTCGCTCAAACAATTGTCTAACGTTCTTTGATTTAAATGATTAGACTTTACGTTCCATCGTAAAAGCCTACTGACACATGCGTTACTGGTAACGGTTTGGTGTGAAGCTGTCAGGATAAAACTACCCAATTGCTAGCAACAATCAATTGGAAGTTGGCTCGGATGATATGGTTAACGAAAGTAAACTGTTGTAAAAACATCGTAAATAACAAATAGCGTAAGTTGCTGATACGCTATAACTAAAATGGTAAAAGGACAGGACATGGCATTTTAGCTATTGCCATGCATGGATGTAGTGCCTTCGGTGTAGAGACAGAACCTAACCCGTCTTGTTGTTTGAGCGGAACGTGGTAAGCCTGTATTATT
>JAGGUP010000013.1 GCA_021158405.1 Bacteroidales bacterium | reverse complement strand
GATAAAGTATCCTACTGATATCAACCTTTTGAGCATTGGCAGGGAGAATCTAGAGAGGATGATAGACCTACTTTACAATGCAAACAAGGTGGAGAAAAAACCTAGAGACTATCGCCGAAAAGCGCGACATAGAACTCTTGAAGACCATCACAAAAGTTTACTAACAACAGAAATGGATGTACGACAACAAAAAGAAAAGGGTTCCTGATCGTATCGTTAGCATCTTTCACCCATGGGTAATACCAACAACAATCCCAAATAACCTATATAAACAGTTTCTTTTCTCCTTTTTTCTTATCAAAAAAATATTTCCATAAAAAGGCTATTAAAAGATTTTGTGATTCAAAAAAGAAAAAAACAATTCTATTTATTTATCAGTCATTTGGAATTATAACTTTAATTTTAGGAAATGTGGCAAAATGTTTCGTTTGGCGATATACTTTTCGAATGGCTGTTTCAGTTGTTGATATAACATACTGAGGAAAAAGTGGAACAACAATAACTTCCACAAAATTTTGCTCTACAATTTTCTTCAAAACTCTTTAATCAATAGTTGTCAATCTTTTAATATAAATAGTTGTTATAAGGATAACGAATTTCGTGAATACTCTTCACTTCTTTATAAATCAATTCCTTTAAATCTTGAAAATTCGTCTTTTTGGTTGCCGAAATAAAAATTGCAGGCGCATTGGCCGTACTCATCCATGTTTTTTTCCAAACATCCAACGAATAATTATCCTTTGTTTCGGGACTCAAATCATCTGCTTCCTTTTCAATATAGGTAAACGCATCAATTTTATTGAAGATCATCATAACGGGTTTATCTCCTGCTTTAATTTCCGCAAGTGTTTGATTTACCACATTAATTTGTTCTTCAAAATCGGAATGAGAGATATCTACTATATGTAATAGCAGATCAGCTTCCCTAACCTCATCCAAGGTTGATTTAAAGCTCTCCACCAGTCCGTGTGGAAGTTTACGAATAAATCCAACGGTATCTGAAACTAAAAAAGGTAAATTCTCTATAACCACTTTTCGTACAGTCGTATCCAGCGTAGCAAACAATTTGTTTTCTGCAAAAACCTCCGACTTACTTAGCAAATTCATCAAAGTAGATTTTCCAACATTGGTATAACCCACCAGTGCAACTCGAACCATACTTCCACGATTGGAGCGCTGTGTTCCCATCTGTTTATCTATAATCTTGAGACGTTCTTTCAACAAAGATATTCTATCGCGGATTACTCGCCTGTCCGTTTCAATTTCTCTTTCCCCCGGACCACGCATTCCTATACCGCCTCTTTGACGTTCAAGGTGAGTCCACATACCTGTTAAGCGAGGCAATAAATATTGATATTGGGCGAGTTCCACTTGCGTTTTGGCATGAGCTGTTTGTGCACGTTTGGCAAAAATATCGAGAATCAGATTGGTCCTATCCAAAATTCTGCATTCCAAAGCTTTTTCTAGATTCCGAATTTGAGAGGCGCCTAATTCATCGTCAAAAACAGCGATATCAATTTCTTCAAACTCGATATAAGCTTTAATATCCTCTAATTTACCGGAACCCACAAAAGTGCGCTTATCGGGAGACGACAACTTTTGTACAAAGCGTTTTTTTGTTAATGCTCCGGCGGTATCTACCAAAAACTCAAGTTCATCGAGATATTCCTTGCTTCTCGATTCGTTTTGTCCTTTAGTAATCACGCCAATTAAAATGGCTGTCTCTTGTTTTTTTCCTGTCTCGTTCAAGTGAATCAGATTTTATAATCAAATGCAAAAATACGCAATTCTAAGCATCGGCATCCTATACTCAGCGATTTACATTTACAAAGGAAAATATGAATAAAGTTGAGTTTAGAATTTACGAATGCCCATAATTTCGCGTACATCTTTTATAGTTTGAGCTGCACTTTCTCTAGCTTGTTCAGCTCCTCTATGGGTAACTTTTGAAAGATAATCTGTGTTTGCATACATGTCTTTTATACTTTCACGAAAGGGTTCAGTAAAATGAATTACATCTTCGGCCAACTGTTTTTTTAAATCACCGTAACGAATTTCGCAATTACTCCAAAGGGCATCAAAATGCGAAACAGTATCCGTAGAAGAAACAACTGTTAGAAGATCAAATAGATTTTGAATTACAGCCGGTTTTTCCTGATTCATTTTGATAGGCCCACTATCTGTTACGGCTTTCATTATTTTTTTACGAATCGATTTTGGATTTTCTGCTAAAAAAATAGCATTGCTCTCCCCTTCCGATTTTCCCATTTTTCCGCTACCATCCAAGCCGGGAATTTTAACTAGACTTTCGCCAAAATTATACGCCTGTGGAATAGGGAAATATTCATTTTTATACATCCGGTTAAATCGTCGAGCAAAGGTGCGCATCATTTCTAAATTCTGCTCCTGATCTTTACCAACAGGTACTTTGGCTGCTTTATGAATGATAACGTCAGCAGCCATTAAGGTGGGATAAGTCAATAAGCCTGCATTCACATTATCAGGCTGTTGCCTAACTTTATCTTTAAAGGAAGTTACTCGTTCCAATTCGCCTAAATACGCATTCATATTTAAAAGCAAATACAATTCTACAACTTCAGGCACATCGCTCTGAACATAAATACAAGCTTTTTCAGGATCGATACCACAGGCTAAATATTCAGCCAAAACAGAACGCACATTGTCATGTAAATTGACCGGAGTAGGATGGGTAGTTAATGAATGATAATCAGCGATAAAAAAATAGGCATTGGTATTTTCTTGCATTTTTACAAAATTCTTTACCGCTCCAAAATAATTTCCCAAATGTAAATTTCCTGTTGGACGAATTCCACTTACTACTGTTTCCATAATTGCTTGTTTATTGGCGGCAAATTTAAGTATTCTATACCGAAGAACCCCATTTTTTTAGACTCAGAACAAAAGTTCTTTTATTAAAATACAATTGCTGTGTTTAAAAAAAAAGGCTTCAGACTTCATCAAACGTTAATTTTCTCCAAAAATAAATACAAAAAGGCAATCAGATACCAACGTTTAGGGATTGTGCATAATGAAACCTATATGCAATTTTGCAGCATCAAAAATAAACAAAACAGATATGAAAACTCTTTATAGTATTTTTTTTACCCTTCTTTTCAGTTTTTCCTTTGCACAAAGTGATAGCCTGCATCTCTTTGAACTGAACACAGCAGACAGGCTCCAACAATTAGAGTCTTCTAAAATCAAAATTGGCGGATATGGTCAAATCGATTATAATCAACCACTCATTGAAAACACAAAATCAGCTGGAACTTTAGATGTTCACCGTGTAATCTTGTTTTTCGGTTATTCTTTCAACCCCAAATGGGAGTTGATTACAGAGATTGAGCTTGAACATGTGAAAGAAGTTTTTGT
>JAGGUP010000176.1 GCA_021158405.1 Bacteroidales bacterium | reverse complement strand
GTCTAAAAGCACGTGTTGCTTTAACTATGGGTAATTGGAGTACTGCAGTCACATTTGCGGATAAAGTTATCCCAAATCATGACTTAATGGATTTTGACACTTATGCTCAAGGCTTCAGAATGAATTCTGAAGAAGAATCGGAGTTTATTTGGGCTAGTCAAATGCAAGAAGACCAAACAGATAAGTGGGCAAACTACGGAGCTTATGTTTCTCGTAATTTTAGTTCTTCGTCTATTCGTAAAAACCCTCGGTCAATTAACTCATTGCTTTACGATATGATTAGTCCTACAGATGTACGTAAAACTTTATGGGATCCAACTGGACTTCATTTAGCTCTACAAGCCAGTGGTGTTGATATGGTTTCTTCTGCTAAACGTTATCCTTATACAAATCAGAAATTTATTGCAGTCTCTACTGGTGATAGTCGTATGGACATTCCTCATATGCGTGTTTCTGAAATGCATTTAATAAAAGCAGAAGCACTTGCACATCAAGGACAAGATGGACCAGCTGCTCAAGCACTTTACGAGATAGCCGTAGTTCGCGACCCTGCTTACACCCTTTCCACAAATACTGGTGCTGCATTACTAGAAGAGATTTTAGTTCAGCGCCGTATTGAATTATGGGGAGAAGGATTCCGTTTTGCTGATCTAAAAAGATTGAATCTACCTTTAAACAGAAACGGTGCTAACCATAAAGGATCTATTATTAATGATCTTTGGGAAGTTCCAGCTGGTGATTCAAGATGGCAATTAGCAATTCCTCAGGCAGAAATGGATGCTAACCCTAATATGGTACAAAACTAATACCAACTCATAATTTCCTAAAAGGGGCTGCTCTAATAAGCAGCCCCTTTTTTATTAGCAAATTTAGTTTTTCACTATATTTGAAGAAATCTTTAAACCTGAAATAAATATGAAAAAAACACAAGTCTTAATTGCCTTTTTACTTGCAATACCCTTTGGGCTTTTTGCACAAGTAAATTTAAAGTATCAAACTCCTCCTCAAGAAATTCTGGAATTAGCTAACAGTAAGCTAACACCCTCCGTAAATATTGATAAAGATGGTGTATGGATGTTACTTATGGAACGTTCTGCCTACACTACCATCGAACAATTATCTGCAAAAGAATATCGCTTGGCAGGATTAAGAATTAATCCGAAAAATAATGGCGGAAGCAGAAGCCGTTATTCCGAAAACCTAATTTTAAAAAATGTAAATTCTGGCGAAGAATTTGCCGTAAAAAGATTACCCGAGAATGCAAAGATTAGCAATATTTCTTGGTCACCCGATTATACCAAAATAGCTTTTACACATAGCACAGCAAAATCTATTGAGCTATGGATGCTAGACATTGCAACAAAAACGGCAAACCGATTAAGTAAAGGTGGTTTGAATGGCGTTTTTAGAGCTAGACCTTTTGATTGGTCAGCCGATGGACAATCGTTAATATGTTTGTTTGTTAATCCTGATCGTGGCCTAATGCCCGATGAAACCGAAACACCTACAGGGCCCGTTATCCAAGAAAACATGGGTAAACGTGCTCCTTCAAGAACCTATCAAGATTTATTACAAAATGGAATTGACGAAGCCCTTTTCGATTATTTTGCCTCATCAGTAATTGTTCAAGTAAATCTTGACGGCACATCCACAACACTCAGCAATGCTGGTATTTATAGCAGCTTCAATTTTTCTCCTAATGGAGAATATATTCTTGCAAAAACCATTCATAAACCCTACTCCTATTTAGTTCCTTATTATAGATTTCCCGCTCAGCTCGAACTCTTAGATAAAAACGGGAAATTTATAAAATTGGTTCAAGATTTACCTTTAATAGAAGTCATGCCCCAAGGTTTTGATGCCGCAGAAAGTGGAGCAAGACGAGTAAGCTGGCGTGCAGATAAACCCGCTTCCATTTATTGGGTTGAAGCCCTTGATGGTGGCGATCCGAAGAATAATGTTGAGCTTCGCGATGCTGTTTATACTACTGATTATCCATTCGACCTTAAGGATAAAAAACATATTGTTTCTACTAAAAACCGATTTGCTGGTATTCAATGGGGCAATGCTGAAATTGCAATTGTATATGACCGTTGGAGAAAAAATAGAAATACTAAAGCCTATTTTATCAATCCTTCAATAAGTAACGAAAACCCATTAATTTTATATGATAGAAGTACTGAAGATTTGTATAGCGATCCTGGTTATTTTGTTACCGACGAAAATGAATTTGGAAGAAATACACTACTTATTACCAATAAAAAATATCTTTATCTAAGTGGTGAGGGCTATTCGCCCGAAGGAAACCGCCCATTTATCGATCGTTTTGATATCAACACCAAAACTACAAAGCGTTTATGGCGTGCCGATGGAAAAGAAACCTACGAACGTATTACCGAAGTTCTCGATATTAAAAAAGGATTGCTTATCACTAATATTCAATCTAAAACTCAGAATCCTCAGTATTATATCAGAAATATCAAAAAGAAATCAGCACCAAAACAAATTACCAATTTTCCAAATCCATACAAAAGTCTGGCTGGTGTTAGCAAGCAGTTTATCAAATACAAAAGAGATGACGGCGTTGATTTAAGTGCAACATTGTATCTTCCAGCAGGATATGATAAAGAAAAAGACGGTCCTCTCCCACTCCTTATGTGGGCTTATCCTAGAGAATATAAAGATTCTAAAAAAGCGAGTATGGTTCGTAGTTCTCCACATCGCTTTATGCGCGTATATTATGGATCTCCAATATTTTGGGTCAACCGTGGTTTTGCAATTATGGAAAATACAGAGTTCCCTATTATTGGTGAAGGCGATGAAGAACCCAACGATACTTTTGTAAAACAATTGGTTGCAAATGCCAAAGCAGCCATTGATTACGGTGTTGAATTAGGCGTTGTGGATAGAGATCGTTGTGCCGTTGGTGGACATTCCTATGGTGCTTTTATGACAGCCAACCTTCTTGCACACTCAGATTTATTTGCTGCTGGTATTGCTCGAAGTGGAGCCTATAATCGTACTTTAACTCCTTTTGGCTTTCAATCGGAAGAAAGAACTTATTGGCAAGCTCCTGAGATTTATTACGAAATGTCGCCTTTTATGCATGCCGATAAAATGAAAACTCCACTATTGATGATTCATGGTATTGCCGATAATAATTCAGGAACTTTTCCTCTACAAAGCGAACGATTTTATAATGCGCTTAAGGGACATGGAGCAACTGTAAGATTAGTGATGCTACCTGCTGAAAGTCATGGTTATGCTGCCAAAGAATCTATTTTTCATATGCTATGGGAAACCGATCAATGGTTGATGAAATATGTAAAAAACAAGAAATAAGCTCTATAGAATATATTTAGAAAAGAGGAAACAAAAATCATTTCCTCTTTTTTATATTCAAATTTTAAAGTTTTACCCAAAATGTTAAAAAATAAATGCAATTTCTAAAATTCGATAACGTTAAAAACAGTGTCGAATTCCTATCTTTGAAGCTTATCTCCTAAACACTATTTGGAATATGCGACTTCCTACATTTTTACATTGGAATCTCTCAATTGTCGCATTATTCTTGGGAATAGGCTTACTTTTTTCTTCTGAAATAGTTTATTCCCAGCAAAATATTTCAACGAAACAGGCAGATTCAATAGAACCTATTGCAAAAATTGAACACTATTTAAAAAGGGTAACGAAAAACAACACAAAGGAAGCAGAAAGCATTCTCCAAGATTTAAAAATAAAATGGCAGTCCGGTTTTTTTTCACAAGAAATAAAATCCGAAATATATCTAACCTCTCAGAAAATGTTAGCGAATAAAATGCCAGCAATTCCCTATTTTTCTAGTTATATTATTGCCCTCGAACATCTTATAGAAATCAGTAAAGACAAAGAAAGTCAACTTTCTTGGCTTTCTTCAGTACACTATTTCCTGGAACATAAAAATTACCGTGAATTTTCTTCTTATCTTTTAGCTTCAGAAAAGCTCTTTACTCGAAACATTCTTTTTTCAGACAAAACGATTCAATGGAAAACATCAAGCAATAAATATATTATCCAATTTCAAAAAGATTCACTAAAATATATGTTTCCTGAAACAGAATTAATCTGTTATACCAAAGGAGATAGTACTCGTATAAATAAAACGAAAGGGGTTTATTTTCCATTTACCAATACGTGGGAAGGGAATGAAGGAACGCTTGGTTGGGAACGAGCAAACTTTCCAATGGATAGTGTCTTTGTCGAACTTAAAAATTACACTATCCCGATGCAATATTCTAAATTCTCAGCAGATTCAGTTTTATTTCATCATCTATTCTATTTTGAAAAACCAATACTAGGAAAGCTGAAAGAGCAGGTGATGGCATCACGTAGGGGAAATAAAGCCATTTATCCCAAATTTGAATCTTACAGCAAAAATTGTGAAATCACAAATATCTTTCCAAATATCAATTTTACTGGTGCTATTTTAATTGAAGGTGCTCATTTTTTGGGTGTGGGCGATGAAATAACTCCGGCTTCTCTTCATATTCTTAAAAATGATACCGTCTTTATAAAACTACGATCCACTAATTTCAGCATATTTCCTACCCAAATCCGATCTGCTTATTCATCCATTTCCATTCGCTATAAAAACGATTCCATTTATCACAGTGGTCTTCACATAAATTATTCTGAAGAAAATAAATTACTCTCCTTTTTTAGAGACAATCATGGATTAACGGCGAACCCTTTTTACGATACTTATCACCAAATAAACATCTATGCTGAAGCTGTTTATTGGAAGTTAGATGAAATGGAAATGAGTTTCGACATGGCAATGGGTCGTACAAAAAGTCCGGCACGTTTTGAATCGATTAACTATTTTTCTAAGCAAAGATTCAACAGATTACAAGGAATCGATTTAGAAAATCCACTACAAAGCCTCAAACACTATTCCAATATAACCATGAGTAAGATTGTGTATTTTGACGAGTATGCACACTATTTGCAAATGCCAAAAGCACAAGTTCAATTAGTATTACTTAAATTGGCTCATGATGGATTCTTACTTTACGATTCCGCCCACGAACGTGCCATTTTGGGTGATAAGATAGATTTCTATCTTCAAGCAAATGCCGGAAACATTGACTCTGACGTTATAAGTTTTAAATCACAACCAAATAAAAATGAGGCAAATGCCTACTTGCAAATTAATAATTTCGATTTACAAATCAATGGAATCGACCGAATTATACTCTCCGATTCTCAAAATTTGATTATTGAACCAACTAATGGTAGTATTATTCTGAGAAAAAATAAAGACTTTTCTTTTGATGGTAAGATTACTGCTGGGCGTTTATCATTTGCAACAAGCCATAGCACTTTCGATTATGACGAATTTAAATTGGACATGCCTTCTATTGATTCGTTGTGGTTTTGGGTAAATGAAAGACAACAGCCGGAAGGGGATTTTGAGCGCAAATTTGTCCAAACGACTATCCGCAACTTAAGCGGCGATTTACTTATCGATCATCCAAGTAATAAATCAGGGAAAGCGTCTCGCAATGAATATCCTATTTTTAATAGTAAAAAAGATTCCTATGTTTATTACGATAAAAAGAATATCCAACAAGGAGCCTATTCGAAAGAACGTTTCTATTTCCACGTGAATCCATTTACTTTTTCCTCACTGAATACTTTCATCACAGACGATATTTCCTTTTCAGGCTATTTGGCTTCCAGTGGGATTTTCCCTGATATTGCGCAAGCTTTAACTGTTCAAGAAGATTATTCTCTTGGTTTTACAAAAGAATTGCCTCCCGAAGGGATTATGGCTTATGGAAACAAAGGTCGGTTTTACAATAAAATCAATCTTAGCAATCAAGGACTAAAAGGAAATGGTTCCCTAAGCTTTATCAATTCGACAACAACCGCCAACGATTTTCTTTTTCTTCCTGATACTATGCAAGTCAATGCTCAATCTTTTGAATTAAAACCAACTTTAGATCCGGCTGAATTCCCACACATACAAGGTTCAAATACCTATCAATTATGGATTCCCTATAAAGAAACCATGCAGATAAGCACGCTAAAAGAAAACCTAAAAATGTACGACAATGAAACCACCATGCAAGGAACTTTGCTTTTACAACCCAATTCATTAAGTGGAAAAGGAACTATTCAATTCCGAGTTGCCAAAATGAATTCCGATAATTACACTTTTAAAAATCAAACATTTAGTTCACCTAAAACAAATTTTTCCGATATTGGAAATAGCTTAAATAATTATAGTGCTCTTGCCAATTATTCAGAACGTAGCATTATATTCATTTCGAACGATGGAACGTCTAAAGTGGAATTTCCCGAAAACCAATACATCTGTTATATGGATCAAGCGACTTGGTATATGGACAATGAAATTACAGATTATTCTTCCAGCCTTGCGAGCAATGATAATCTATTTAGCTATCTTACGCTTCGCCAATCAGCGGATACTGAATATAAAGGTTCTAATTTTATCTCTTTACATCCTCAGCAAGATTCCTTGACATTTTTTTCAACAACGGCTAAGTTTAATTCCAAGGAAAAAACAATTGAAGCGAAAGGTGTGCATTATATTAAAATTGCCGATGCAGTAATTTTTCCTGAACAAGCGAGTATTACTATTCTTAAGAATGCAGAAATGCTTCCCTTGAAAAATTCAAAAATCATTGCAAATGCGGTAACAAAATACCACGAAATAAACAATGCGACTGTTAAAATTAAAAGCCGTAAATCCTATAGTGGATCAGGTGATTATGTTTATATTGATAAAAATAATTACCGCCATCCGATTCATTTTAAGGAAATAAAAGTAGATACTACCTATCAAACAATAGCACAAGGCGAACTATTTGAAAATGATAATTTTACTTTGAATCCCGAATTTTATTTTCGTGGAAATGTAAATCTGAATGCCAGCATGAAATTACTGGAATTTGATGGCGGTTTTAAAATTGCAAATAATTGTTTGAAAAACCAAAGCTGGATAAAATTTAATTCCGTTATTGATCCTGAGAATCTAATGATTCCAATTCAAGTTCAACCGATAGTCCCTGATATAAATCGCCAGCAAAAATATGTTGGAATCCTGTATTCATCAGTTCAGCGGAAACCCTATCTCTCTTTCTTCAATAACAAAACTGATTATTACGACCCTTTCCTGCTCACCGCTCACGGCTTTTTAACCTACGACGAAAACACCAAAGAATTCCGAATTTCATCAAAAGAAAAATTAAACCAGCTGATTAGGTCGGATAATTATTTTAGTTTGAAAACAGAAGATTGCAGTTCTTATGGTGAAGGAAAGATAGATTTGGATGTCCATTTTCCTGATTTAACTATTGAAACTTACGGGGAAATTAAACGCAAAGATTCCATAACCAGTTTCCATATAGGAGCCGCTATTGATTTTCATTTTTCAAATGATGCATTAAAACACATTTCTGATCAGTTTGGTTCTACAAGCACCACTCAAGTTGATAATAGCTCGCACTATTATTCAAAAATGATAGCCGGTTTTTTAGGAATGGATGAGACTGAACAATACCTAAGCCAACTCCTTATGGGAAATATGCGACATGTTCCTGATCAATTGCAACATACCATTTTGTTAAACGATCTTAAATTGAAGTGGAATACCAGTTTAGAAGCCTATATTAGCGAAGGCGATTTTGGGATTGAAAATTTCGGAAAAAATCATGTGGATGCCTTGGTAAAAGGTAAAATTGAAATTAAAAAACGACGAGCCGGAGATGAATTAACCATCTACTTTGAGATAAATAAGCAATGGTATTTCTTTACTTATTACAATAATGTGATGCAAGTTCTTTCATCAAATAACATTTTTAATGAAATTATTCGTGCAGATATGACTTCCAAAAGCGAGAAGAATAGAATGAAGAAAGAGAGAGGTACAGAAAAAAGATCCAATTATCGCTATATTTTAAGCCAGATGTATGTAAAAGATAATTTTTTAAGACAATTAAATACATTCTAAATGGATAGTAATTACATTTTTATTGCAGGAATAGTATTGGCCTATCTTTTAGGTGCCATCCCGACTTCGGTTTGGGTTGGGAAGATTTTCTATAAAACAGATATTCGACAACACGGAAGCGGAAATGCCGGAGGCACAAATACAGTTCGTATTTTAGGCTGGAAAGCAGGGATACCTGTTATTATTTTTGACGTCTTTAAAGGCTGGTTTGCAGTATTTTATCTCCCAAGGATATTTCCCGAAACTACGCTTCTCCCTATCAATTATGTATTACTTGCATTTGGTTTAGCTGCCGTAATTGGTCATGTCTTTCCTGTTTACGTTGATTTTAAAGGAGGAAAAGGTGTAGGAACACTTGCCGGCGTTGGACTTGCTT
>JAGGUP010000187.1 GCA_021158405.1 Bacteroidales bacterium | reverse complement strand
GATTATATTTTATATATGCTTAAAGCAGTTGAAGAAACGGCTAATTATACAATAATAAAGATAAATAAAATAAAAAATCAATTAGAAAAAACGATTGAGAATGTTAAAGAGAAAGCACCCAAAATTTATCGTAAAGAATTAATAGAATTACTTTTCGAACAACCATATTCAAAAATTGAATTTGTTGTATATAAATTAAATGTTGAAAGAAAAGCTGCATCAAGATATTTAAAAAAGCTTGAAGATATTGGAGTTTTGAGATCTGAAAAAATAGGTAGAGAGAACTTGTATTTGAATAAAGAATTAATAGAAATATTGAAACACTAAGCAGAATAAAGGCTATACGTAATTTGGGTAATGTACTAATATTGTAGCTTTACTTACCGACCAAGATGACTACACCAAAAGTCGCAACTATTGGAAATATCTTAAGGCCAAATTGAAAAAAGAAAAAAACGAGTTGGTTAGTGCCACTACCTAACTGAAACATTTAGCAAGTGATGGTAAACGATATTTAACCGATATGTCGGATTACACCGGTATTATTGCCTTAGGTAAAGAATTCTCAAGCAAAAAGGCAAAGCGATTTATTAAATGGTTTACATACAGTGATGAAAGCATTGACGAAAAAAGCAAAACAAAAGCATATGCCTTGTTTGAAAGTGCCCGAAAATTATCTTAAACACATTGAATCAACCAATGGTTTGTATGAAATTAGTGTAAAACTTGGCAGAGATATTTTTAGAATATTTTGCTTCTTTGACCAAGGAAAGCTTATTAACCTGAGCTTGATAAAGAATACTTACAGCTTTTAACGAAGTTTCTACAGACGACTCCAATTTTTTGCAGAACTAACGGGTTAATTTAAAAAACAGGAGGAAGCATGGATGTAACTCGTTAAAGCCCTATGGGAAAGCATCTAACAGGCAATATTTTGAATAAAAAGCATCGGAAATAATCCATTATTAATCAGCTTTATTATTCAAAATCTCATCCTTTATCTTGCTTTCTGTAAGGCATTCCTTATACCGAACTCAGGTTATTATAATGGCAAACGGATTTCAGAAGAAAAAACAAAAGACTTAAAAAGCGGAAATTAAAAAGGCGCTTAAAATTATGGGGAATATAGCAATGAAAACAAATAACAAAATGACCCTTGATGAATTCAAGGATAAGCATTATGGAGTCAAAAGAACAGAAAAAAGGGATGAACTTGACAGCGGTTATAAGAACTTCAAATTGGGAACTTTACTTCACGAGGCAAGACTTAAAAGAGGTATGACTCAGGCTGAATTAGCGGAGAAAGTAGGGACTACAAAATCTTACATATCGAAAATAATATTAAAGAAGTTCGCCTTTCAACATTGCAAAAAATAGTTCAACTTGGATTAGATGGTCAATTAGATCTCTCTATTCGACTATAAAAAACCCAGCCCTTCCACCAAAGCAGAAGAGCTTAGGGCTTATTACGAAATAAATTCTCTGAATCAGGCGAAGTTATTTTGGTCGGTAACGAGGTAAAAAACGCGGGCATAGCAGAGCTACGGCGAGTCTATTTAACAAAGTTAGCGGACAAAAGAACGAGCATAAACGGAGTAGTTATTTCGCAACAAGCCCTTAAATAAATTTCCAAAAAGCTTTATTATTTAGCGTATTTAAAGCTCTTTCCAGGGAATCTGGCTGAAGATCCAAGGATTTCCTCAATACGCATCAGTTGATTGTATTTAGCAATTCTATCGGTACGGCTTGCAGATCCGGTTTTAATTTGACCTGTATTTAAAGCAACAGCTAAATCAGCAATTGTGGTATCTTCTGTTTCGCCGGAACGATGGCTGATAACAGCAGTATATCCATTGTCTTTTGCCATATTAACCGCATTTATTGTCTCTGTTAAGGTTCCGATTTGATTCACTTTAATCAAAATAGAGTTGGCAGTATCTTCTGCAATTCCTCTGGCTAAACGCTCAGTATTGGTAACAAATAAATCATCACCAACTAATTGTATACGTTTACCCATACGATCGGTCATTAATTTCCAGCCATCCCAATCGTCTTCGCTCATACCATCTTCGATAGAAATAATAGGATATTTTTTTGTCCAACCATCCCAAAAATCTACCATTTCAGCGGGGGATAATTTATCACCTGTCGACCATTTTAAATGGTATTTATTTTCTTCAGGAAGATAATATTCTGCGGAAGCTGGATCAAGAGCTAAATAAATATCTTCGCCCGGACGATAACCAGCTTTTTCTATCGCTTGTAAAATTACTTTTATAGCTTCCTCATTTGATTTTAGGTTAGGAGCAAATCCACCTTCGTCACCCACATTGGTAGAATGACCCATTTTTTTAAGTACTGATTTTAGATTATGGAAAACTTCGGCTCCCATACGCAATGCATGAGAAAAGCTTTCAGCACCCACAGGCATAATCATAAACTCTTGAAAATCGATACTATTATCAGCATGTGAACCTCCGTTGAGGATATTCATCATTGGAATAGGCAAGGTATTGGCATTTACGCCACCAATATAACGAAAAAGATATTGCCCTGTTTCTTGCGCAGCAGCATTTGCAACAGCAAGAGAAACGCCTAAAATAGCATTTGCACCTAGCTTAGATTTATTAGGGGTTCCATCAATCTCAATCATAGCTGTATCAATTTCAGCCTGATCGGAAACATAATACCCTTTTAATTCTTCATTCAAAATATTATTTACATTTTGAACAGCTTGTAAAACACCTTTTCCTAAAAAACGCGACTTATCACCATCACGTAATTCAACTGCTTCGTGAACACCTGTTGATGCTCCGGAAGGAACTGCAGCTCTTCCAATAATTCCACTATTTGTAAAAACGTCAACCTCAACGGTTGGATTTCCTCTAGAATCGAGGATTTCGCGCGCATGAATATTTGTAATTGCACCCATGATATAAAATTTTTATGTTAATAAAATATAGTTCAATCCTAAAGATAGGAAAATTCACAAAAAAAGGGATGCACATTGAGCCCATCCCTTAATTTATTTTAATTGAAGAATGTTACTCTTTTTCTTCAGTCTTTTCGTCAGAAGATTTTTCTTCAGTCGCTTCTTCCGAAGCTTTTTCCCCGGTAATTTCATCTGCTTTAGTTTCTTCAACAACTTCCACTGTTGTTTCTACTTCCGCAATTGCTTCTTCAACAACAGGAGTCTCAGCAGCAACTTCAGCAACTGGCTCAGCAGTTTCTTTTTTCTTGCCACCACGACGGCTACGACGAGTAGTTTTTTCTGCTTTTTGACTATCTGCTTTTTGATTCAGCATATACTCGTTAAAATCCACTAACTCGATCATACACATTTCAGCATTATCGCCTAAACGAGTACCAAGCTTGATAATACGAGTATAACCACCTGGACGATTGGCTACTTTTTCAGAAACTATACCAAACAATTCGCTAACAGCTTCCTTGCTTTGTAAATAACTAAATACCATACGTCTATCGTGAGTTGTATCGGATTTGGATCTTGTTACCAAAGGCTCTACATAAACGCGTAACGCTTTTGCTTTAGCCAATGTTGTTTTAATTCTCTTATGTAAAATCAAGGAAGTCGCCATATTTGAAAGCATCGCTTTTCTATGTGCTGTATTTCTTCCTAGATGATTAAATTTCTTACCGTGTCTCATTGTATTAGTCCTTATCTAATTTATATTTAGAGATATTCATACCAAATTCAAGACTCTTAGCTTTCACTAAATCTTCCAATTCGGTTAACGATTTGCGACCAAAGTTTCTGAACTTCAATAAATCGTTTTTGTTAAATGCTACCAGCTCTCCTAGTGTATCCACATCAGCTGCTTTCAAACAATTCAATGCACGAACGGATAAATCCATATCAATTAACTTAGTTTTAAGCAGTTGACGTACATGTAAAGTGTTTTCATCAAACTCTTCAGAAACAGATTTCTCTTCTGTTTCTAAGGTTATTTTCTCATCGGAAAACAACATAAAGTGATGAATAAGAATTTTGGCAGATTCCTGCAAAGCATCTTTTGGTGAAATAGAGCCATCGCTTTCTAATTCTATAACCAATTTTTCGTAATCGGTTTTTTGCTCTACACGATAATTTTCCATGTGAAAATTCACATTTTTAATTGGTGTATGAATAGAATCGATGGCAATGGTGCCAACAGGATTATTTTCATTTTTGTTTTCCTCAGCAGGAACATATCCTCTACCTTTTTCGATGGTAAGTTCTATATTCATTTTTACTGAAGATTCCATATTACAAATGACCTCTTCAGGATTTAATACTTGGAAAATGGATAAATATTTATTGATATCTCCACTTTTGAATTGCTCTTGATCACCTATAACCATATTCACTTTTTCTGTTGTTTCAGTTTCGATTTGTTGTTTAAATCGAACCTTCTTCAATGCTAAAATGATATCAGGTACATCTTCTACCACACCTTCGATAGAAGAAAACTCATGATCAACACCATCAATACGAATATTGGTAATTGCAAAACCTTCAAGAGATGATAATAAAATTCGCCTCAATGCATTACCTATTGTAATACCAAATCCCGGTTCTAAAGGACGGAATTCAAATTTACCTTTGAACTCATCAGCTTGAACCATTATTACTTTATCAGGTTTTTGGAATGCTAAAATAGCCATATGTTCCTCTCTTCTTCGTTTAAAAAATTTATTACTTATTATTTTGAATAAAGTTCAACGATCAATTGCTCATTGATTTTTTCTGGTATATCGGCACGCTCAGGATAGCTAATAAATTTACCTGTTAAGGTATCAGCATCCCATTCTAGCCAAGAAAAGTTCATTCGCGAAGCGAGTGAATCGGCAACTACTTCTAAAGATTTTGATTTTTCTCTAATGCCAACAACATCTCCAGGGCGTAAGCTGTAGGAAGGGATATTAACTAAATCACCATTTACAGTAATGTGACGGTGAGATACCAACTGACGAGCACCTGCACGTGAAGGAGCAAATCCTAAACGGTAAACAGTATTGTCTAAGCGAGCTTCGATAAGCTGCAACAATATTTCACCAGTAATACCTTGTTTACTAGCGGCTTTTTTAAAGAGGTTTCTAAATTGTTTTTCCAAAATGCCATAAGTGAATTTAGCTTTTTGTTTTTCTTTTAATTGAACGCCGTACTCAGAAACTTTTCCTCTTCTACGACTGTTACCATGTTGTCCGGGAGGATAATTTTTCTTCTCATAGGACTTGTCAGGCCCAAAAATTGGGTCATTGAACCTGCGCGCAATTTTGGTCTTTGGACCAATGTATCTTGCCATTTTAATTAATTTTTACTGCCCAGCTAAAAAATTATCAGTAAAGCTGCACAAATTTAACAAATTGTTTTTTTCTAAAAAACTAAACTCTTCTTCTTTTTGGAGGCCTGCAACCATTGTGTGGCAATGGTGTTACATCCTTAATCTCAGTTACTTCAATACCAGCAGTGTGAATTGTACGGATAGCGCTATCGCGTCCGGCGCCAGGTCCTTTAACATACACTTTAACTTTTCTCAAACCAAGGTCGAATGCTACTTTTGAACAATCTGTAGCAGCAAGCTGAGCAGCATAAGGAGTATTTTTCTTACTTCCTCTAAAACCCATCTTACCAGCAGAAGCCCAAGAGATAACCTGACCATTATTATTGGTTAAAGAAATAATAATGTTGTTGAAAGAAGCATTGATAAATGCTTTTCCGGTAGGCTCAATTTTTACTACTCGTTTTTTAGAAGCTTTTTTTGTTTTCTTTGCCATAATTTAAAAATTCTAATCATTTAAGATTTTGCTAACGCTAAAGTTATTATTTAACAACTTTTTTCTTACCAGCAACTGTCTTCTTCCGTCCTTTACGTGTTCTAGCGTTATTCTTTGTCGACTGTCCTCTTAAAGGTAATCCGCTACGATGACGAATACCGCGGTAACTACCAATGTCCATCAATCGCTTGATATTCATCTGAGTTTCAGAGCGAAGCTCACCTTCAACACGAAATTTTGAACCAATTATTGTTCTAATATCTTGTTGTTCTTCATCAGTCCAGTCATCCACTTTTTTCGACCAATCAATATTGGCTTCTTTTAGAATTTGTTGTGCCCTACTTCTACCAATTCCGTAGATATAGGTTAGCCCAATCTCTCCTCTTTTGTGTTTTGGTAAATCAATACCTGCAATCCTAGCCATATAATCTTATATTATAATTTAACTATCCTTGACGTTGTTTAAACTTAGGATTCTTTTTATTAATTACGAATAATACACCTTTTCTGCGAACGATTTTGCAGTCTGCGCTTCTCTTTTTAATTGATGCTCTTGTTTTCATCGCTTTTTATTTATATCTAAATGTTATTCTTCCTTTTGATAAATCGTAAGGCGACATTTCAACTTTCACACGATCGCCTGGTAAAATCTTGATGTAATGCATCCGCATTTTACCGGAAATATGTGCAGTAATCTGATGTCCATTAGGGAACTCAACACGAAACATAGCATTGCCTAAGCTTTCTATTACCGTACCATCTTGTTCTATTGACATTTGTTTTGCCATACGTATTCTTCTATTGTTGATTTTTTAGTACTTCTTCAATATAACTAAATGTGGATAAAACATCCGCTTTGCCTTTTTTAATAGCCATATCATGCTCATAATGTGCTGCTGGTAAACCATCTACTGTACGAATTGTCCAACCATCAACATCTTGCTGAATATCATAGCGCCCAAGGGTTACCATAGGTTCAATAGCTATACACATTCCTTCTTTCAACTTAGGGCCTGTTCCGCGGCGGCCAAAATTAGGAACTTCTGGGCTCTCGTGCAAATTTTTTCCCACTCCATGTCCAACTAAATCACGAACAATACCATAACCAAAACTTTCGCAATAATTCTGCACTGCATAACCAATATCGCCTACACGTTTACCAACTATTGCCTGTTCGATAGCTAAATAAAGAGATTCTTTAGTGCGTTGAAGCAATAATTTCACATCTTCACTAACGTTTCCAACAGCAAAGGTATAAGCTGAATCACCGTAAAAGCCATTTTTGTAGGTTCCACAATCAATAGAAACTACATCACCGTCTTTTACAATTCTATCACCTGGAATACCGTGTACAACTTCATCATTAATAGAAATGCACAAAGTAGCAGGAAATCCGCCATAACCTTTAAATCCGGGAAGTGCATCATTATCGCGTATATAGCTTTCAGCTACTTCGTCCAATGCTTTTGTACTAACACCTGGTTTTAAAATCTTGGCAACTTCGGCCAATGTTTTACCAACAAGTAAAGAACTTTCTCTCTGCAGCTCTATCTCTGCTTCAGTTTTATATTGTATAGACTCTCTCATTACTTACATTCCTGATGCTCCACCGACACGGCCTTTAATTCTACCTGATTTTGTTAAACCATCATAATGTCGCATCAATAAATGACTTTCAACTTGTTGAAGCGTATCTAATATAACGCCCACCAAAATTAAAAGAGATGTTCCTCCAAAGAAATTGGCAAATGTTTGATTTACACCAATGAGTCTAACAAATGCAGGCATAATAGCCACAAGCGCTAAAAACATAGATCCTGGTAAAGTAATTTTCGACATTACACCATCCAAAAATTCAGCGGTTCTTTTTCCTGGTTTAACACCTGGAATAAATCCACCATTCTTTTTCATATCATCAGCCATCTGATTAGGATTAATCGTAACTGCTGTATAAAAATAGGTAAAAATGATAATCATTAAAGCAAACACCAAGTTGTACCAAAATCCATTGATATTAGAAAAAGCAGCAGCAAATCCAGACACAGACTCCGAAGAAGCAAATCCAGCCAAAGTGATAGGCAAAAACATAATTGCTTGAGCAAAAATGATCGGCATTACGCCAGCAGCATTTACTTTCAAAGGAATATACTGACGAACTCCTCCATATTGTTTATTTCCTACTATTCTTTTAGCATATTGTACGGGCACTCTTCGAGTTCCTTGAACCAAGAGAATGGTTAGTAAAACAACAAAGACTAAAAAGGCGATTTCTATAATAAAGTAAACCAAACCTCCACCTTGTTCTTCCATACGAGAAACAAATTCACCAAATAAAGCAAAAGGTAAACGAGCAATAATACCTATCATAATAATAAGTGAAATACCATTTCCAATTCCTTTATCAGTTATCTTTTCTCCTAACCACATCACAAACATAGTTCCTGCAACCAAAATAATGATAGAGGATACCCAGAAAAAGGTTGTTGGCGAAGTAATATTAGGATCGAATGGGCTAATCGCTTGTGCTGGAAGTTGACTAACAAGATTCCCAATATACGCTGGTGCTTGAAAACCAGTTATGGCAACAGTCAAATAGCGAGTAATCTGATTAATTTTATTTCTTCCACTCTCACCTTCTTGTTGTAATTTTTGGAAATAAGGAATAGCCATACCCAACAACTGTATAACAATAGATGCTGAAATATAAGGCATAATTCCCAATGCAAAAATTGAAGCCCTAGAAAATGAACCACCAGAGAACATGTTTAACAAACTTAATAAACCACCACTTGTTTGGTTTTTAAGGTTTGCTAATTCATTAGGATCAATTCCCGGAAGTACAACGTATGAACCTAAACGATAAATAAGAATAATACCAATAGTATATAGAATCCTCTTACGAAGCTCTTCAATTTTGGCGATATTTCTAATAGTCTCGAATAATTTTTTCATCAATATTAGTTTTGGATAGTGTTGGCTGTTCCGCCTTTTTCTTCAATCGCTTTTTGAGCTGTTTTAGTATAAGCGTGAGCCGTAACTTCAATTTTTGAATTTAACTCACCTCTACCTAAAATTTTAATCCTGTCGTTTTTGTTTATTAATCCAATTTCCATTAATACTTCTTGTGTAAAAGTATTAATGCCTTTTTCAGTAGCATATTTTTCTAAAACATCAAGATTAATACCTTGGTATTCAACACGATTAATGTTTTTAAATCCAAATTTAGGAAGGCGACGGTACAAAGGCATTTGACCACCTTCGAAGCCTGGCTTACTTTTATATCCTGAACGCGATTTCGCTCCTTTATGACCACGAGTAGAAGTTCCACCACGGGTTGAGCCTTGACCACGACCAATTCTTTTTCTAACTTTTATTGAACCTTCTGCAGGTTGTAAATTACTTAAATCCATTATATAATGATTTTAAATTTCTTCGACTGAAAGCAAATGCTTTACTTTATTTATCATACCCTCTACTTGAGGTGTAAGGACAACTTCTCTAACCTGATTCATTTTAGTTAGACCGAGTGCATCCAATGTTAATTTCTGACGTTCAGGGCGACCAATTCGGCTGCGTACCTGAGTTATTTTAGCTTTCTTGTATTCCATAGCAATACGATCTTATCCGTTAAATACTGTATTTAAATCCACACCTCGCAATTGAGCAATAGTTTTAGCATCACGCAATAAACTTAAAGCTGCAATTGTGGCTTTAACTACTGAGTGGGGGTTAGAAGAACCTTTAGATTTCGCTAAAACGTCTTTCACTCCAACACTTTCTAAAACTGCACGCATAGCTCCACCAGCAATAACTCCTGTACCAGCAGAAGCAGGTTTAATAAAGACATGAGCTCCACTATATTTAGCCGATTGCTCGTGAGGCAGAGTGCCATTCATTATAGGTACTTTTATTAAATTTTTCTTGGCGTCATCGATACCTTTAGCAATAGCGGCAGTTACTTCATTTGCCTTTCCTAAACCATGACCAACAACTCCATTTTCATTTCCAACAACAACAACGGCAGAAAAACTAAATGTTCTACCTCCTTTAGTAACTTTAGTTACCCGTTGAATGCTCACAACTTTATCTTTAAATTCGATTTCGCTGGATTTAACTCTTTTTACATTTGCGCTCGCCATAATTCTTATAGTTTAAGGCCGCCTTCTCTGGCAGCGTCAGCCAATGATTTAACTCTACCATGGTATAAATAGCCGTTTCTATCAAAAACAACTTCTTCAATACCTGCATCTTTTGCTTTGCTGGCAATTAATTTTCCAACAAGAGCAGCTTGTTCAATTTTAGTCACTTTTTGAGTCACAATTTGTTCTTCGCGAGAAGAGGCTGCTACAAGAGTGTGTCCACTTTTATCGTCGACTAATTGCACATAAATTTGCTTGTTACTTCTGAACACAGACATTCTTGGACGATCAGCAACTCCATTTACTTTCTTTCTGATCCGCATTTTAATTTTTTGTCTGCGGTACTCTTTTCTGTTCTTTACTCTCATTTCTAAAGACCTTCATAAACCTGGCTAAACACCAGGTAAGATTAATACTTATTTTGCAGCTGTTTTTCCAGCTTTCTTTCTTAGAATTTCGCCTTCGAATTTAACACCTTTTCCTTTATAAGGTTCAGGTTTACGCAGGCTTCTAACTTTTGCAGCAACTTGTCCTAAAAGCTGTTTATCATGACTACGCATAATAAGCTTAGGATTCTTTCCTCTTTCAGCAGTTGCTTCAGCTTTAATCTCCGGTGGAAGTTGAAATAAAATATAATGTGAATATCCTAAAGCCATTTCTAAAACCTGACCTTGAACTTCTACTTTATAACCAACACCTACAAATTCCTGTACGGTTTTAAATCCTTCTGAAACACCTTCTACCATATTGGCAAGAAGTGAACGATAAAGGCCATGTTTTGAGCGTACATCTTTGCTTTCATTATTTCTATTAACAGTTATTTCACTACCTTTAACAGTAACCGTAATATTGGGATCTATTTGCTGTTGCAATTCTCCTAATTTTCCTTTTACAGTTACCAAATTGGCTTTATTAACCTCAACGGTAACTCCGGCAGGAATAGTAATCGCTAATTTTCCGATTCTTGACATATCGTTTTCTCCTAAATTAACTTACGTAACACAATACTTCTCCACCAATGTTCAACTTGCGAGCTTCTTTATCAGTCATTACTCCTTGCGAAGTAGAGATGATAGCAACTCCAAGACCGTTCAAAACGCGAGGTAATTCTCTGCTATTAACATACTTTCTCAAACCTGGTGTACTAATTCTCTGAATCTTATTGATTGCATTGACTTTAGAAACCGGGTGATATTTAAGCGCAATTTTAATGCTACTGTCAATAGTACCTTCGTTTTCGAACTTGTACTGAAGGATGTATCCTTTTTCAAACAATATTTTAGTGATTGCTTTTTTAACGTTAGAAGCTGGAATTTCTACAATTCTATGCCCTGCGCTAACAGCATTTCTAATTCTTGTTAAATAATCTGCGATTGGATCTGTATTCATTTTATCCTCTTTCTAAATTTTCTAAATATTTATAGACTACCAACTAGCCTTCTTAATTCCAGGAATAAGACCATTGCTAGCCATTTCGCGGAAGTTGATACGAGAAACACCAAACTGACGCATATATCCTTTTGGACGACCGGTTAATTTACAACGGTTGTGCAAACGAACAGGAGCAGAGTTTTTAGGTAGTTTCTGTAAACCTACATAATCACCAGCAGCTTTTAGTTCCGCTCTTTTGGCAGCATATTTATCGACGAGTTTTTGTCTTTTAACTTCTCTCGCTTTCATTGATTCTTTAGCCATATCCTATTTATTTTTTAACATTTTTAAATGGAAAACCAAATTCTTTAAGCAATGCATAGCATTCTTTGTCGGTTTTTGCAGTTGTTACAATAGTTACATTCATACCATTGATTTTGGCTACTTTATCGATATCGATTTCAGGAAAAATGATTTGTTCGGTAACTCCAAATGTGAAGTTTCCACGTCCATCAAAACCCTTTTCGCTAATACCACGGAAGTCACGTACACGAGGAATTGAAACGGCAATTAAGCGATCCAAAAACTCAAACATATTGTTTCTTCTTAAAGTAACTCGTACTCCGATTGGAACACCTTTTCTCAACTTAAAGTTAGAAATATCGCGTTTTGAACGTGTAATAACAGCTTTCTGACCCGAAATGGAAGTCATTTCATCAGCGCCGAGATCAACTCGTTTTTTATCGGTTACACCATCGCCTAATCCTTGATTGAGTGCTATTTTCACAATTTTAGGCACTTCCATACTACTTTTATAGTTAAACTGCTTTTTTAAAGCAGGCACTACTTCATTGAAGTATTTTTCTTTTAATCTTGGTAAATAATCCATTACTTAATTACCTCCCCTGATTTTTTAGAAACTCGAATCGATTTTCCTGTTTTTTCATCTTTCTTTATCACTATTTTACTTGCAGCTCCTTTAGAATCAACGAGCATTAAATTTGTAATGTGAATAGAAGCTTCTTGTTTGATGATACCACCTTGCGGATGAGTTGCATTTGGCTTTGTATGTTTAGAAACCAAATTAGCTCCTTCCACAATGGCGCGGCCTTTTTCAGCATCAACTTTTAAAACTCTACCGGTTTTTCCTTTGTCTTCCCCGGTAAGAACTTTAACTGTATCCCCTTTTTTTATACGTATTTTCGCCTTCATAAACTTAATCATTAGGTTCTTACAACACCTCTGGTGCTAAAGACACAATTTTCATAAAACTTTTTTCCCTTAATTCTCTGGCAACTGGGCCAAAAATACGGGTGCCAGACATCTCTCCAGTAGCATTTAGAAGAACTACAGCATTGTCGTCAAAACGAATATAAGAGCCATCAGGACGTCTTATTTCTTTTTTGGTTCTAACTACGACTCCTGTTACTACAGTACCTTTCTTAATATTTCCAGAAGGAATTGCACTTTTTACAGTGACAACCACTTTATCGCCTATTGAAGCATAACGTTTTCCGGTGCCACCAAGAACACGAATGACCAGGACTTCTTTTGCGCCGCTATTATCGGCTACTCCACATCTACTTTCTTGTTGTAACATGATTATTTAGCTCTTTCTAAAATTTCTACTAATCTCCAACGCTTACTCTTGCTTAACGGACGTGTTTCAGCAATTTTTACAGTATCACCGATATTACAATCGTTATTGTCGTCGTGCGCAATGAACTTCTTGGTTCTTTTCACGAATTTACCGTAAATTGGATGTTTCTCTTTACGCTCAACAATAACCGTAATGGATTTTTCCATTTTGTTGCTCACAACAAGACCTGTTCTTTCTTTTCTCAGATTTCTTTCCATCTTCTTGTATTATTTTGATTGTTCAGCAATTCCTCTACTGCGAACTTCTGTTATGAGTCTGGCTACGTTTGCTCTCATTTCCTTTAACACGTTAGTGTTTTCTAAAGGAGATACCGCGTGATTCAATTTCGCTTTTGTAAGCTGAAATCGAGCATCTTCCAGTCTCTCGTGAATATCTTTTATTGATAATTCTCTTATCTCCGAATTTTTCATAGTTTCAAATTTTAAGCTTCTACGTAATCCCGTCTAACAATAAATCTGGTCAAAATAGGAAGCTTTTGCGAACCTAAACGCATAGCTTCTTTAGCTGTTTCTAAATTCACACCTTCTGATTCAAAAATGATTCTGCCTGGAGAAATACGTGCTACAAATGATTCTGGAGCACCTTTACCTTTACCCATACGAACTTCGGCTGGTTTTTTAGTAAGAGGTTTATCGGGGAAAACACGAATCCACAATTGACCTTCACGCTTCATTTTACGTGTTATGGCCTGACGAGCAGCTTCTATTTGCCTCCCTGTTAACCAAGTTTCTTCCAATGCTTTAATACCAAAAGATCCAAATGCAAGTAAATTTCCTCGTTTGGAATTCCCTTTCATTTTTCCTTTTTGTTGCTTTCTAAACTTTGTTTTCTTGGGTTGTAACATTTCTATTAATCTTAAATGTTAATATTATTTTCTTCTTCTCGGATGTTGTGGGCGTTTTCCACCTTTACTATCGCTCTTAACTGTTGTAGGTACTAATTCTGGTTTGCCATAGATTTCGCCTTTGCAAATCCAAACTTTAATACCAATTCTACCATAGGTAGTGTGTGCTTCAGCCAAAGAGTAATCAATGTCGGCACGTAGTGTATGCAAAGGAATTCTTCCTTCCTTATACATTTCAGAACGAGCCATTTCGGCACCACCAACACGGCCGGAGATCAGGATTTTTATTCCTTCAGCACCAACACGCATAGTCGAAGCGATAGATGTTTTAATAGCTCTACGGAATGAAATACGTCCTTCAATTTGGTTAGCAACATTACGTGCAACCAAAGTCGCATCAAGTTCCGGACGTTTAATTTCAGAGATATTTATTTGTACTTCTTTACTGGTAAGTTTCTTAAGTTCTTCTTTTAGTTTGTCAACTTCCTGACCACCTTTTCCAATTATAATACCTGGACGAGCTGTGTGAATATTAACAGTCACTAATTTAAGCGTACGCTCTATAGAAATTTTTGAAATACTTGCTTTTAATAAACGAGCAGATAAATATTTTCTGATCTTATTATCTTCAACAAGTTTGGCTTCAAAACTTTTTCCACCATACCAATTAGATTCCCATCCTTTGATGATTCCTAATCTTAATCCGATTGGATTCGTTTTTTGTCCCATACTTCTAAATTTGTTTGTCTAAATTAGTTTCTTCAACAATAACTCGGCTATCCACTATAAGGGTAACATGGTTTGAACGTTTACGAATACGATGTGCACGACCTTGTGGTGCAGGTTGAATTCGTTTCATCATTCTAGCACTATCCACAAAAACTTCTTTGATATATAGATTTGCATCTTCTATCCTTTGGCCTTCGTTTTTAGCTTGCCAGTTGGCAACAGCTGATAAAACCAATTTGTACATTCTATTTGAAGCCTCTTTTGGAGAGTGTTTCAAGATATACAGTGATTTTTCAACGCCTTCGCCTCTAACTAATCCTGCAACTAATCTCATTTTTCGGGGAGATGTTGGGCAGTTATTTAATTTCGCAAAAGCAATAGTCTTTTTAGACTCCTTAACCTTTTCTGCGGTAATATGTTTTCTAGCTCCCATAGCTTAAATCTTCTTTATTTTTTACCTTTATTTTTACTACCCGCATGTCCCCTAAAGATACGTGTTGGTGCAAATTCACCTAATTTATGACCAACCATATTTTCAGTAACATACACAGGAATAAATTTGTTTCCATTATGAACTGCTATTGTTTGGCCTACAAAATCAGGAGAAATCATCGAAGCTCTAGACCAGGTTTTAATAACCGTCTTTCTTGTTGCTTCTGCATTTTCCAACACTCTTTTTTCGAGTTTGTAATGTATAAAAGGTCCTTTTTTTAATGAACGACTCATAGTTCTAAAGTTTTATACTTTCTTATTTCTTTCTTCTATCGATAATATACCTGTTGCTATCTTTCTTCTTATCGCGGGTTCTGTATCCTTTAGATGGAAGACCTTTACGTGATCTTGGATGACCACCGGTTGCTCTACCTTCACCACCACCCATTGGGTGATCGACTGGATTCATTACAACAGGACGTACGCGAGGACGACGGCCTAACCATCTACTTCTACCTGCTTTTCCCGAACGCTCTAAGTTATGCTCAGTATTAGACACCATACCTACAGTAGCTTTACACGTTTGAAGAATCATACGTGTTTCACCTGAAGGCAATTTAATGATAGCAAATTTGCCATCACGAGTCATTAGTTGTGCATATGATCCGGCACTACGAGCCATTTTAGCTCCTTGTCCCGGGCGCAACTCAATATTATGAATGATCGTTCCAAATGGAATTTCACTTAAATAAAGTGTATTTCCAATGTCAGGAGAAACACCTAAGCCAGAATTGATGGTAGTCCCTACTTCCAAACCATGAGGAGCTACGATATATCTTTTTTCACCATCGGCATAAGCAACAAGTGCTATACGAGCTGAACGATTTGGATCGTACTCAATAGTTTTAACAGTAGCAGGAACACCTTCTTTATCCCTTTTAAAGTCGATTATTCTATATTTTTGTTTATGACCACCACCAATTTGGCGCATAGTCATCTTCCCCTCACTATTTCTACCACCTGATTTTTTCTTAGGCGCTAATAAGCTCTTTTCGGGTGTAGAGGTAGTAATCGTGTCAAAAGCGCTAATTACTTTAAAGCGCTGACCGGGGGTTGTTGGTTTGAATTTTTTTAAAGCCATCTATCTAAATATTGCTATAAAAATCAATTGTTTCACCTACGGCTAATGTAACGATAGCCTTTTTAAATGCCTTTGTTTTTCCAGAGATGACTCCACCTTTAGTGTTACGGCTTTTAGATTTACCTAGAAAATTCATGGTGTTAATTTCCACCACTTCCTTACCGTAAATCTCTTTAACAGCATTTTTAATCTGAATTTTGTTTGCAGCTTTATCTACAATAAATCCATAACGATTAGGCATCTTTTCAGATACCGCTGTCATTTTCTCTGTTATAACTGGCTTAATAATAATACCCATATTTGTAAGCTTTTTCTATTTGCTACTTAAAACTTATAAATTATAAAAGTTGTTCGAAAGTATTAATACTACTTTCGACTATGAACATCTTTTTAGCGTCTAAAATTTCATAAGTATTTAAATCTGAAACACTTACAACTCTAACACCTTCTAAATTTCGAGTCGACAAATATACGTTTTTATTTATATCATTCAACACTAATAGTGTCTTATCATTATCTGTTTTCAAATTTTTAAGCATCTCTACCATATTTTTGGTTTTGGGGCCATCGAAATTGAAATCTTCGAGTACAAATATCGCTTCATCTTTAATTTTATAAGCTAAAGCTGATAAACGTGCTATACTCTTCAATTTTTTATTTAATTTGAAATGATAATCTCTTGGATGAGGTCCAAAAGCACGAGCACCACCTCTAAAGATAGGAGATTTAATATCACCTGCACGAGCTGTTCCTGTACCTTTTTGACGCTTGATTTTTCGTGTACTCCCAGACAAATCGCTACGCTCTTTCGAGCTATGCGTTCCTTGTCTATGATTGGCCATATACTGTTTCACAGCTAAATAAATAGCATGATCGTTAGGCTCTATTCCAAATACAGCATCGTTTAAAACGACTTTCTTGCCAGTATCTGTACCGCTTATATTTAATACTGCTATTTCCATCTTTCCACAATTACATATGAGCCTTTTGCACCGGGCACAGACCCTTTGACAACTAATAAATTTTTCTCGACATCGATTTTCAACACTTGAAGGTTGATCATCTTCGTTCTTTGATTACCCATTCTACCAGCCATACGCATACCTTTAAATACGCGAGAAGGGTAAGAAGAAGCTCCTAATGAACCAGGTGCTCTCAAACGATTGTGCTGACCGTGAGTAGCATCATTTACGCCTTTAAAATTATAGCGTTTTACAACACCTTGAAAACCTTTTCCTTTAGATGTTCCAACAACATCGATATATTCGCCTTCGGTAAATACATCAACACTTACAACATCACCGAATTTCTTTTTCTCTTCAAAACGTGTAAATTCTACTAATATACTTTGAGGATTAGTCTTGGCTTTTTCGAAATGACCACGCAACGCTTTTGTTGTGTGCTTCATGTTTTTTTCGTCATAGCCAAGTTGAATAGCCTCATAACCATCTTTCTCGAGGGTTCTAACTTGGGTAACCACACAGGGGCCAGCTTCGATAACAGTACAAGGAATATTTTTCCCGTCTGCATTGAATATGCTGGTCATCCCAATTTTTTTTCCAATAATTCCTGACATTTCTTAAAAAGTCTTTTAAAATTAAACTTTAATTTCTACTTCAACTCCACTTGGTAATTCCAATTTCATGAGAGAATCTATAGTCTTTGAATTTGAACTATAAATATCTAACAGTCTTTTGTAGGAGTTCAATTGAAATTGTTCTCTAGCTTTTTTGTTCACAAACGTTGATTTGTTAACTGTATAAATCTTGGTATGTGTTGGCAATGGAATTGGTCCATTAACAATCGCACCTGTAGCTTTTACAGTCTTAACAATTTTCTCCGCAGAGTTATCAACAAGATTGTGATCGTACGATTTCAATTTGATTCTAATCCTTTGACTCACGTTATTAAATTTTATTATTTATACTATTATCATATTATTTCCCTTCAATTACATCTTCACAAACGGATGCAGGTGCTTCACTAAAGTGAGAGAATTCCATTGAGGAAGACGCTCTACCCGAAGACAAAGTACGTAGTACCGTTACATAACCAAACATTTCACGTAAAGGCACTTTTGCTTTTATAATCTGAGCACCCATCTTAGCTTCCATTCCTTCTACCATTCCACGGCGACGGTTCAAGTCACCGGTAATATCACCCATATAATCGTCGGGAGTAGTAACCTCCACTTTCATAATAGGCTCTAAAAGAACTGGAGCACATTTAGAAGCAGTATGTTTGAAACCAATTTTAGCAGCCAATTCAAAAGATAGCTGATCGGAGTCAACAGCGTGGTATGAACCATCAAATACAGTTACTTTCATACTGTCGATAGAATAACCTGCAAGCACACCATTAATCATAGCGGCTTGGAAACCTTTTTGAATGGAGGGTATAAATTCTTTAGGAATATTACCACCTTTCACTTTATCTACAAATTGCAATCCTTCAACTCCTTCATCAGCGGGGCCAATCTCAAATTGAATATCCGCAAATTTTCCCCGACCACCTGATTGCTTTTTATATACTTCACGATGTTTAAATGTAGTAGTAAGGGCTTCTTTGTAAGAAACTTGAGGACGTCCTTGGTTACATTCAACTTTAAATTCGCGTTTCAATCTATCAACTAAAATATCCAAATGAAGTTCACCCATACCACTAATAATGGTTTGGCCTGTATTTTCATCAGTACGAATTCTAAATGTTGGATCTTCTTCAGCTAATTTCTGTAATCCAACACCTAGTTTTTCAATATCTCCTTGAGTTTTAGGCTCAATAGAAACATTAATAACGGGATCTGGAAAATTCATTTGCTCCAGAATAATTGGGAAATCTAATCCCGTTAAAGTATCTCCGGTACGAATGGTTTTAAAACCCACTGCAGCTCCAATATCGCCACAAGTAATCTCATCGAGAGGTTCTTGTTTATTGGCGTGCATTTGCATAATCCGTGAAATACGCTCTTTCTTTCCGGTTCCATTATTTAAAACGTAGGAGCCCGCCTTAAGTGTTCCACTATAAACTCTAAAGAAAGCAATACGACCTACAAAAGGATCGGTAGCGATTTTAAAAGCTAAAGCAGAAAATTTAGCATCCACTGAAACTTCACGAGTTTCTTCTTCGTCCGTTTTAGGATTAATTCCTTTAACAGCAGGCATATCAAGTGGACTAGGCAAGAAATCTACAACAGCATTCAATAACATTTGAACACCTTTATTTTTAAAAGCAGTCCCACACATTACAGGTGTAATGCGCAACTCAATAGTCGCTTTACGAATAGCAGCTGAAATTTCTTCAACGGTTAAAGATTCAGGATCTTCCATGAATTTTTCAAGAAGTTCATCGCTCTCTTCAGCTACTCCTTCAAATAATTGCATTCTGTAATCTTCAACAGTATCTTTTAAATCTTCAGGAATAGGAATTTCACGAATTGCCACTCCATTAGAATCTTCATCCCAAACAAATGCTTTATTCAAAATTAAATCAACAACGCCCTGAAAACTACCTTCAGCACCAATTGGTACTTGAATGGGTACAGGGTTTGCATAAAGTTTTTCGCGTATTTGACTAACGACATCAAAAAAGTCAGCACCGGTACGGTCCATTTTATTAACGAAAGCAATACGAGGTACATTATAATTATTAGCTTGACGCCAAACAGTTTCTGATTGAGGCTCTACACCACCAACGGCACAGAACAATGCAACAGCACCATCTAACACACGCAACGAACGCTCTACTTCTACAGTAAAGTCAACGTGGCCGGGAGTATCAATAATATTTATTTTGTAGGGTTGCTCATTACGTTTCCAATGAACAGTAGTAGCAGCAGAAGTAATGGTGATACCTCGCTCTTGCTCCTGTACCATCCAATCCATTGTTGCGGCACCATCATGAACCTCACCAATTTTGTAGCTTCTACCTGTATAGAACAAAATACGCTCAGTAGTCGTGGTTTTCCCCGCGTCTATGTGCGCCATTATGCCTATATTTCTTCTATGTTCTAGTTTTTCAGACATTCCAATTTATTATAATATGTCAAACAAATGCCTACACCTACCTAAAACGGAAGTGCGAGAAGGCTTTGTTTGCTTCGGCCATACGGTGAGTATCTTCTTTCTTTTTGAAGGCAGTACCTTCTTCCTTATATGCAGATAATATCTCACCAGCCAATTTTTGACTCATTGTCTTCTCATGACGTTTACGTGCAGCACTAATTAAAGCTTTCATTCCAATAGATTGCTTACGTGCAGGTCTAATTTCAGTAGGAATTTGGAAAGTTGCACCTCCAATTCTACGACTTCTTACCTCTACACCAGGAGTAACATTTGTCAATGCTTTTTTGAAAACGTCCAAGCTGTTTTCTTCGCTTAATTTTTCTTTAACAACAGTTAAGGCCTCATAAAAAATCTCATACGAAAGATTCTTTTTGCCCGAGTACATCATATTGTTAACAAACTTCGTAACCAAAATATCGCTAAATTTTGGGTCAGGAAGAATGATTCTCTTTTTTGGTTTAGATTTTCTCATCTCTTAACGTATTATTTTTTTTTCTGCTTTGGTCTTTTTGTTCCGTATTTAGATCTACGTTGCGTACGTCCGTCTACTCCAGAAGTATCTAAAGCACCACGAACAATATGATAACGAACACCTGGAAGATCTTTTACTCTTCCTCCTCTAACCAAAACAATAGAGTGCTCTTGCAAATTATGTCCTTCTCCTCCAATGTATGCATTTACTTCATTTCCATTGGTTAAACGAACTCTTGCTACTTTACGCATAGCTGAGTTAGGCTTCTTGGGTGTAGTTGTATAAACCCTTAAACATACACCACGTCTTTGAGGACAAGAATCCAAAGCACGAGATTTACTTTTGTAAACCAATTTCTTGCGTCCTTTACGTACTAATTGTTGTATTGTTGGCATAAACTTAATTATTATTTTACTGTCGTTGTCTTTAACCCGTATTTTTTCGGACTGCAAAAGTATAAATAATTTTTTAAAAAACAATCCATTCTTGAAAAAATTAAACAAATGTATTCAACATTCTTTTGCTTCCCTTTTTCAACAATATTACTCTTGTCTTAAATCCTTGTTTCTTAAAGAAAAGGAATCTAATTATTAACAATTTATATGTGTCCTTGTTTTTTTCAAAACAGCCGCAAAGATAAATCTTTTCTTAAGACCACAAAACCTAAAAATTCATGAAAATTCATATCCTGAAAACAAGCTGAACAGAATGTTAACTTTAAATACTATTTTGACCTGTTTTTAGAGATAAATATTAAGTTTGTAGAAGCAAATGAACAACGAGCAAAAACATATTCTATTTCTTCCACGCTGGTATCCGCATCAATTTGATCCCATGTTTGGTCTTTTTATTAAAAAGCACGCCGAAGCTGTTTCCCTGTACAATCGGATTTCTGTACTTTATATTCAGGGAATAAATTCTAAAGAAGATTTCAAAAAAAAACAAACTTTTGAATCCCCTAATCTTTTCACTCAAATTTATTACTATCGGATCTCTGCCAATAAACTTTGGAATGTTGTTCGCTTTTGGTTTTATTTAATAATCGGGTATTTATTAATTCAAAAAAAGAAAGGAAAGCCCGATCTTGTTCATGTCCATATTTTAACTCGCTTGGGGATTTTTGCTTTGATTTTAAAATGGATATATAAAACGCCTTATATTATTACAGAACATTGGTCGAGGTATTTACCTGAAACCAACTCTTATAAAGGGTGGCTACGTAAAAAACTTGGAAAAATAGTCGTTAGGAAAGCAAAAGCTATATTACCTGTAAGTAAGGCATTAGCAGATGCAATGAAAAACCATGGCTTATTAAATATGAATTATCAGATCATTCCAAATGTTGTTGAGGATATATTTTATGAGCCGTTGAATAAATCTGCCAATAATCATCCAATTGTTTTTTTACATGTAAGCACTTTTGAGGATCGATCAAAAAATATTAGTGGGATATTGAGAGTCATAAAGCAATTATCAGAGACACGTTTGGATTTTGAGTTTTGGTTTGTTGGTGATGGAATAGATTTTGAAGCAATGAAGAATTATTCGATGACACTAAAAATTCCCACAGAAGTTATTCGTTTTTACGGTATCCGGCAAGGCAAGGATTTAGCAAACATATACCACCAAGCGGATTATTTAGTGATGTTCAGCAATTACGAAACTTTTCTTGTTGTAATTAACGAAGCACAAGCATGTGGCCTGCCCGTTGTATGTACTCGTGTAGGCGAGCTATCACAACTCATCAACGAAACCAACGGTTTTTTAATAGAACCCCGTAATGAAAAACAATTGGAATCTACTTTAAATAACATTCTTATAAATAAACCTTCTTTTAATGCTTCTGAAATCCAGAAAAAGGCCAAAAAAGAATATCGTTACGATGCTGTGAGTCAAAGATTGAATACCATCTATCGAAGCTAAATTAATATACATAGTCTGATTTAAACTATTTGTACTTTTGCTCGTCATGAAAATAAATATCCCAAATAGAGTTAAAGGGTATCTTTTTGCATTTGTTGCGGTAATAGCTGTTTCCAATGTCTATATTTTTAGCAAGGCGGCTTTAAACGAAGCTACTCTGGCTCAATTCGGTACGTATTGGTTTGCTTTTGGCATATTATGGAATTTGATATTTGCCTGGCAGCAAAAAAAACTTCCCAATTTAAAAACTTTTGGTCAAAAGCAATTTTTACTCTTGCTTACTATAGGGATATTGGAAATTGCCGGAACAAGTTTTTTCTTTTTAGCTATTCGCACGGTTGCAAATCCTGCTGTTGTTTCCTTTATTGGTAATGTAAACCCTGTTTTTGTAACTATATTAGGCTTTATCTTTTTAAGAGAACGCTTTAATATTCCGGAACTTATTGGGATGGGATTGGCACTTCTAGGTGCGTTTATAATCAGCTATCAAAGCAGCGAAGTGTTAAATAATATTTTTATTGAAGGAACTGATTACATGATTTTTTCCGGATTTATTTATTCTTTCAGTACTATAATTGCGAAGAAAAATGTGCAAAGACTTAGCCCTTCAATTATGGCATTGAGCAGAACTTTGCACTTGTTTTTATTTTCTATTGCGACTCTTTGGTATATGGGGGAATCTATTCAAATTCCTTCTAAAGCACTTTGGAACATTATAATAGGTTCAGGTCTTGGCCCATTTTTATCTGCTTTAGCAGGTTATCAAGCTTTAAAATATATAGAGGCAAGCCGATCAAGTATTTTAGGGAGTTCAAAAGGATTGTTTGTCCTCATTGGGGCTTATTTCTATTTTAATACTTTTCCAGAAATTCACCAAATATGGGGTGGATTAATAAGTATTTTAGGAGTTATACTTATATCTATGGGAAGAATAAAATTCTCCAATAAATACAAGAAAAAGCCCCTATAAAATAGAGGCTTAAATAGTATATTAATTTGTGAAATAGTTCTTATTCAAATTCGACGATTATTTGGTTTTTCTTTACCATCTCGCCTTCTTTCACATTTACTGATTTAATTATACCGCCATAAAGAACCTTAACATCATTGTCCATTTTCATAGCATCTAATACCATAAGCTTATCTCCCACTTCAACAATATCTCCTACTTTAACTTTCATAGCACGAATAGTTCCGGGTATAAATGCTTTTAAAACCTTTTCATCCAAAGGCTTATATGCCTGACGTTTTTTGTAGGAGTCGGGGATGCGCGTATAATATAATGAGTTCTCAAGATGAAATTCATCAAATTTTTCAATTTGATCTGTGTTTTTATCTTTCATTTCCTTTTTCTTTCTTCTGTTTTTCTTACTCATAAACTCAGATTAAAATGGTGGAACTCCATGTTTTTTAATTACCACATCCACTGATTTGGAAGCAGAAATTGTCAAAGCATGGATTAACATTTTTCTTGTTTCAGTGGGCTCAATAACAGCATCAACATAACCATAAGCAGCTGCTACATATGGATTAGCAAATTTTTGCTTATATTCTTCAATCTTTTCCTTACGAACTTTATCAGGGTCTTCTGCATTCTTAATTTCACTTCTGAAAATAATATTAGCAGCTCCTTCAGGTCCCATAACGGCAATTTCGGCCATTGGCCAAGCAAAAACAAAATCGGCATGTAAATGATGAGAACACATAGCAATATATCCTCCACCATAAGCTTTGCGCATAATCACCGTTAACTTAGGCACTGTTGCCTCAGAATAGGCATACAATATTTTAGCTCCATGACGAATTACACCTGCATGTTCCTGATCCACTCCAGGCAAATAACCAGGAAGATCAACTAAAGTCAATAATGGAATATTAAAGGCATCGCAATAGCGGATGAAACGAGCGGCTTTATCGGAGGAATCCACATCCAAAACACCAGCTAAGACTATTGGTTGATTTCCTACAATACCAACGGTTTGACCATCTAATCGCGCAAATCCAATAACAATATTTGTTGCCCAAAGTGCTTGTATTTCAAAAAAATCAGAATCATCAGCCAATGATTTAATAATATCACGCACATCATAAGGTTGTCGTTGATCGCTTGGCATAATATCATCAATTTTATATTGACGAGTTCTTGGTGGTTTTTTAGGAAAACGATCTGCTTTCTTTGTATTGTTCCAAGGAATATAAGTACAAAGCTGCTTTATTTGATCGAAACATTCTTGCTCGCTTCCTGCATAAAAATGAGCATTTCCTGTTTTTTCAGCATGAACACGTGCTCCTCCCAATGCTTCCATAGAAATATCTTCGCCTAAAACGGTTTTTATTACCTCAGGTCCGGTAATAAACATTTTCGATATCTTATCAACTACAAAAACAAAATCGGTTAAGGCCGGACTATAAACAGCTCCTCCGGCACAAGGACCAAGAATAACCGATATCTGAGGAATAACTCCTGATGCTTGTGTATTTCTGTAGAATATTTCACCATAACCAGCCAATGAATTAACCCCCTCCTGAATACGAGCTCCACCGGAATCATTAATTCCAATAAGAGGCACCTTCATTTTCATGGCCTGATCCATTATTTTCGTAATCTTTTTTGCATGTGCGTAACCTAAAGAACCGCCTGCAACAGTAAAATCCTGAGCATAAATACAAACTGGATGTCCAAATACCGAACCTGTTCCAGTAATAACACCATCGCCTGCCAGATATTTCTTATCCATATCAAAATCTTTGGCAGCATGCTCTACAAAAAGATCATACTCATGGAAAGATTTTGCATCAAGAATAGCAAGAATACGCTCTCGTGCAGTTAGTTTACCACCTGCTTTCTGTTTTTCTATAGCTTTAGAACCGCCACCGGATAGTGCTTCTCGCATTCGTTTCTTCAGATCTAAAGATTTCTGCTTTAATGACATAATTAAATTTTTTTCGTTTTTGGTTAAACTAAAATAGTACAGCAAATTTAGTCGAATTTGTAAAAAATACAATTGTTATTAGAATAACGAGTATGTAAATTCGATAAATTAAGTATTATTAACATTCCATTGATGAATGCTAAATTCTTAAAATATTTACTACTCGACTGTTTTAAAGATATTTCTCTAGCTCTTGAGCTAAGATATTTTTTGGTTTTACACCAACAAACTGTTTTACTATTTCCCCATTTTTAAAAATTAAAATAGTGGGAATATTTCGAATGCCTAATTTAGCTGCCACTCGTTTACTTTGGTCTACATCTAATTTACCAATCTTGGCTTTCCCAGCCATTCCGTTTGCTAAATCATTGATAATAGGCCCCTGAATACGGCAAGGGGCACACCAAGGAGCCCAAAAATCAACTAAAGTTACGCCTTTAGATATCGTTTTATCAAAATTAGCATCCGTCAATACTAATGTATTTTCGCTAGTTTCCGGTCCTGTACTTGCACTTAGCAAATGACGCATTTTATACATGCGGTAGATAAAAAAAAGTACAACTACTCCTAAAAGAGCTACAGGTAAAATAAATTTCAGATTTGTTTCAAGTAAGATCATCGTTTTTCAATAAGTTTTAAAATAGAATGCATTATTATTTCTTTTGATTGAATGCCCTGAAAACGGGCGATTTGTTTTGAGTCTTGATACAGAATAAGCAAGGGGATGTTTTTTACACCTTCTTTATCGCTAATAACTCTATTATCATTAACATTAACTTTATAAACGCGTGCAAGTGGGGAAATTTCTTTGGCTATTTCATCCAAGATAGGATTCTGATCCAGACAAGGTTGACACCATGGAGCCCAAAAATCTACCAGTACAATTCCTTGTGCAATTTCAGGTTCAAAATTCATCAGGTTCAAATGCTGAATCATGCCGTTTTTTTAGCCGACAAAGATATATTTTTTTAGTTCCGTAAAATTTTGAATAAAATTATTTTGGATAAAATAAACTTTATCCTATAATACACTAATAATCAGAGTTTATTTCCGCAATGTTTACAGAATTTGGCATCGTCATCATGATGCTCAAAATAACAATTACTACAAACTTGTGTATTCATCTGTTGTCTTTTAGCTTCCGCTTTCTGCATCCCAACAGTTATAATTCCTGTTGGAACAGCAATAATTGCATATCCCAAAATCATTACGATTGATGCTACAAACTGACCTAAAACTGTTATGGGAGCGATATCCCCATAACCAACCGTTGTTAGCGTAACAATTGCCCAATAAATTCCACGAGGAATACTTGTAAAACCACTTTCGGGGCCTTCAATTAAATACATTAAGGAGCCCATTATTAAAACTGCAGTTAAAACTAGTTCGAGAAAAACAGCAATTTTATGCCGACTAGCCAGAAAGGATTCTTTAAGTAATTCTGTTGCTCCAACAAATTTTCCTAATTTAAATATACGGAAAATTCGAATCATACGTAAGATTCTAATAACCATAAGGTATTGACTGCCAATAAATATTAGGCTTAAATATGTTGGCAAAATGGCTAAGAAATCAATAATTCCGTAAAATGTAAATATATAATTCTTAAAAGGTTTATTAACAGTAATAATACGAAAAGCATATTCAATTGTAAACGAAATAGTAAAAAACCATTCAAAACCATAAAACCACTGATGCATTTTAATATTATATTCAGGAACGCTATCCAACATAACAACAAATACACTCAGCATAATAAATACTAAAAGCATAATATCGAAAAACTTACCGGCTGGTGTATCCGCCTCAACAATGATCTGATGCAGTTTTTCTCGAATAGATTCTTTCTCTTTATTGCCTTTCATAAGCTAAAGATCTTCAGTACTTCCAATGACCATTTCGTAGGGAATCGTTTTTTGAAAATCCTTGTTTGTAATGGCACTTGTACCCATAAAAGTGATTAACCATAAACCATCCTCTGCTTCCTGATTGCCAACGGTAAAAATTTCGTTTTTTACTATTCGCTGATGATCAAACTCATCAATAATATAGCTTCCGCTTGGACTTTGAACCCTCACTTGATCCAAAAAAATATCCTCTGTTACACATTGAGCTTCAAAACGACCCAAGGTAAGAGAAGGCAAGCGCAGGAAAAAAGTTATTTCACCCTCAGAATTTACGGGCTCTAAAACTTTCCGACAGGAAGTTGTAGTCATAAATAAAACGACTAAAAAAAAAATCGATATGCGTGTTTTATTCATTCCTGTGACTTAATGATAAAGTACAAAATAAAGCAAAAAGTTGCAACGAAGGGGATTATTCGCTATTTTTTTCATTTACGCCAAAACCAAACAAAGCGAAATCGTATTTTACTGGATCCAATTTATCAAAAGCGCGAAGACTTTCAGTAATTTCTTCTACTGCTTTCCAGTCATTTTGAGTCCTATTTAAAATACCCAAACCTCGTCCAATACGACCTGTATGAACATCTAGCGGAAGCATTAGTTTTGAAGGGGGTATATTTCCCCAAATTCCAAAGTCAACACCATTTTTATCTTTCCTAATCATCCAGCGCAGAAACATGTTTAACCGTTTGGCAGCGGAATTTTTTGCTGGATTTGATACATGTTTTTCGCTTCTATTTAGATGAGGAATAGAATTAAATAATCTATTAAAGCTGATTAAAGCCGTTTTTGCATCGATTTCAAAATTTTTCTCAAATACCTTCTCTAAACCAGCATGGTTATGATAGATATTCTGCAAGGAGCGGATAAAGAATTGTATATCAACAGCCTGAAATGTTCTGTGCTTGAATGAATTAAAAACTTGCAAATCTGCATATGTGCAGTTTCGCACAAAATCGGCAGGAGCATAATCCATCAGTTCCATCAATTTGTTTGCATTTCGAATAATTACCGGTCGTTGTCCCCAAGCAATACTAGCTGATAAAAAACCTGCTATTTCGATATCTTCTTTTGCCGAAAATTGATGAGGAATCTGTATAGGATCATTTTCTATAAACTCCTCTCGATTGTATTTTAAACTATAGTTTTCTAAAAACTCAGACAATAAAGCTCTATCCATTATTTTTCCTTTTTTTTCGAAAAAACAAAACTAGAATTATCAAAAGGGGAATTGCATATTCCAAACTTTTTTCAAATCCTGATTTACGTGAAACGATCGCTTTTTCGTTGCCTATCAATGTGAAACCGGCCCAATAATAAGGATGAGAATACATGGCACTTCCGCTATTAATCATATCCATTTTTGCTCGATGCAGCGCTATATTTTTGCCCAGACCTTGAGCTAAATAAGCATAAAATCCGCTAATAAGATCAGCACTGTATTTATCATTCACATCCCAATGAGTCATAACAACACTGGGAACACCTGCATATTGAAACCCTGTAGAAAGACTCATGATTCCTTCGCCCTTATTTAATTTTCCATTTCCTGAATTACAGGCACTCAGAACCGCTAAATCCGCACTCAATTCCATTCCAAACAATTCGCCTACAGTAAATAATTCTGAATTATTTAATTTATTTGCTTTGGAAAACACCAATTGCGATTTTAGCGGATCTTCATCATTTAAAACAGCGTGCATAGCTAAATGCAAAACAGATGCTTGAGATGCTACAGCCATAAATTTAGCTTTTGTGGCTTTATCGCCCTTATATATTTTCGTATTGAAAAAGGTCGAAATGCTCTCTAATTCTTTATTAACGTAAGGCAGTGGCATTAAAGCGTCGATGCTGTTGTTAGTACTATCGGTAGAATTTGGAAAAGTATATTCAGGAGCAAAAGCAACGATCTGTCCATAATTTGGTTTCTTTTTCTGTGAATAGCTAAAATAGATAGCCGCCGAATTTAAAGTGCTGCTAATACTGCTCTTAATAAAATAAGACAATGTTCTATAATCAGGTTGTTTTTTTGCAATTGTGTCAGAAAGTAAGACATCAAATGGTAAATAACTTAATATTCCATCGGGGACGATTAACAATTCTTTTCCAACAATTGTATTGGCAAAATCGCCTAAAAGAAATTGATAATTTTCATGAGATAATTTGATAAACGCTCGATAATCAGCATAACTATTTTCTGTATTCACATGCCGAATTAATTGCAACAAACGTAAAATTGAGTTTTCAAAACCTACAGACATTTTTTTTGTATACAAATCAGCTTTTTTCTTTGAAACAACATACACTAAAAGTAAGGAGTCGCTAATAGCATAATCGATTAAAACTTTATTCTTCGACAATTGTTCTTGCACCTCTTTTATTCCAATAATATTATTTCCATAATATAATCTGTAATATTCCGGATAATCAATAGACAAAATGTTTTGCAAACTATCTAAACTGTTTCTAAACGATTGTTTTTGAATAGTATACGCCTGAATAAGTTTTTGATTGATAGTTGCAGAAGATCCGTCCAAGGGGTTCGTTTTCTCCTGCAGACTCAATAAGTTTTGTTTGAGAATATTTTCTTTTTCGATCAATTCCGTTGGGACATTCGACAAGCGTAAGGAATCATTCTGCTGCAAACTTGCCAGAAGAGCAGTCGATTTATTTTGTTCAATAAAAGAAAATGTAGCCTCAAAATAGGTTGGGTCTTTTGTAAGAACCCACAACTTATTTGAAACTTGAATCGCTTGATTGAGGAGATTATTTACTTCCTTATTCAAAATAAGATTACTGCTGTATTTTTGTGAAAAGCGATATCCCATAACCAATTTAAGACTCAGCTGATAGGTATCAAAAGAAGTCTTTAAATAGTCTAAAATTTTTGTGTTTTCATAATGCTTAGCCAATGCGAGTGCTTTCCATCCCAAAGAATTAGCCACCGACTGAACGCTCATTTGCAATCCATCCGGATTTATTAATGGGTTCGTCGAATAAAATCCGGGAGTTAAAGAAATAATGGATGATTGGATAATCTCCAAAGCCTTTTCAGTATCGTTTATTTCAATAAAATACTTTGCCAATGCCAGTTGAGCCCTTCCAAGAGATTCGTTTTTTTCGCCCAATGAAGACCGATATTCTCCCACGGCTAAATTTAAATAATACAATCCAAGCAATTTCTCCCGACCTGTTTGAAGATAAAAAGAGCCTAACCAAAAATGGGTGTCTGCAATTTCTTTTTCGTCTTTAATTTTCTTGGATTCCGCTTCTGTATTAGCCAATTTAAGCATTTTTTCAGCCTCCTCTAATTGCTTGGCTTTCCACAAAGTTTCACCAAAAACACGGTATTGATAAGGGCTTAATTTACTGTTAGCTGCAGCCATTCTAAAATGATCAATTGCTCGATCATAATCTTCTAAACCTTTGTAGACAGCAGCTAAATCGGTGTG
>JAGGUP010000026.1 GCA_021158405.1 Bacteroidales bacterium | reverse complement strand
GGGTGAAAGACGGGGGTCGAACCCGCGACCTCTGGAACCACAATCCAGCGCTCTAACCTACTGAGCTACAATCACCATATACAGGCTTAACGCCTTTAGCGGATGCAAAGATACATTATTTTACAATTTTGCATCATTAATTTTATCTTTTTTATTTGCAAATTACTTCTGTTTGTCGTGTACTCATATTGATTTGATTTAGTTAAACTTCCCTTTGCAAAACACAAAAATTGCTTACTTTTGCGCTTCAAAATAAATTTGAATAGCAATGGAAATTCCTTCAAGATATAGTCCTCAAGAAATAGAAGAAAAATGGTATCAGTTTTGGCTCGATAAAAACTACTTTCATTCTGAGCCGGACGAACGTGAGCCTTTCACTATTGTGATTCCTCCACCTAATGTTACGGGTGTTCTTCATATGGGTCATATGCTTAACAATACGATTCAAGATGTTTTGGTAAGAAGAGCACGGATGCAAGGGAAAAATGCATGTTGGGTTCCCGGTACAGACCACGCATCTATTGCCACTGAAGCGAAGGTGGTTAATCACTTGAAAAGTAAAGGCATCGATAAATCCAAATTGAGCAGAGATGAATTTTTGGAACATGCTTGGGAATGGAAGGAAAAACATGGTGGCATTATTCTTGAACAATTAAAAAAATTAGGCGCCAGTTGTGATTGGGAACGTACCAAATTTACGATGGATCCAGACCTTTACGATTCCGTAATTGATGTTTTTATAGATTTATACAACAAAGGCTTAATTTACCGCGGTGTCCGTATGGTAAACTGGGATCCAAAAGCATTAACGGCTCTTTCTGATGAAGAAGTAATCCATAAAGAATTAAAATCGAAGCTTTATTATATTCGTTATCAGATTGAAGGTGAAAAAGACAATTGGGTAACCATTGCCACCACACGTCCGGAAACAATTCTTGGCGATACTGCTGTTTGTGTTCACCCCGAAGACGAACGCTTTCAACATCTAAAAGGGAAACGCGTTTTAGTTCCCTTGATAAATCGATCCATCCCTATTATTCAAGATGAATATGTAGATCGGGATTTTGGAACAGGTTGCTTAAAAATTACACCTGCCCATGATATCAATGACTACAATCTGGGCTTGAAATATCGATTAGATACTATCGATATTTTTAATGATAACGGAACATTGAATGAATCAGCAGAACTTTATATTGGGAAAGACCGATTTGTTGTTCGAAAGGAAATATCAGCAGAGCTGGAAGAAAAAGGATTTTTAGTTAAAACCGAAGATTATACCAATAAAGTAGGTTTTTCTGAGCGAACCGATGAAGTAATTGAGCCAAAACTTTCCTTGCAATGGTTTATGAAAATGAAGGATTTGGCAAAACCCGCCCTTGAAGTGATCATGGACGACACCATTCAGTTTCATCCGCCAAAAGTGAAGAACACATACAAACATTGGATGGAAAATGTAAAAGATTGGTGTATTTCTCGTCAGCTTTGGTGGGGACAACGCATCCCGGTTTATTATCTTCCAAACAACGAAATGGTTGTAGCCAAATCGGCCGAAGAAGCACTTCAAAAAGCCAAAGAAATTTATCCCGATATACAGAATATTAATCTGCAAGATATTAAACAAGACGAAGATGTTCTTGATACTTGGTTCTCTTCATGGCTTTGGCCAATTTCTGTTTTCGATGGTATTCGCAATCCAGATAATAAAGAGATCAATTATTATTATCCTACTAACGATCTAGTTACGGCTCCGGAGATTTTATTTTTCTGGGTTGCCAGAATGATTATGAGCGGACTGGAATACAGAAAAGAGATTCCATTCAAAAACGTTTATTTCACCGGAATTGTGCGAGATAAATTAGGCCGTAAAATGTCTAAATCGTTGGGTAATAGTCCTGATCCAATTCACTTAATTGAAGAATATGGTGCCGATGGAGTACGTGTAGGCATGCTCCTCACCTCGCCTGCCGGTAATGATTTACCCTTTGATGAATCCCTTTGTGAGCAAGGACGTAATTTTAGCAATAAAATATGGAATGCCTTGCGTCTGGTTAAGGGTTGGAAAATTGAAAAGATTGAGCAACCGGATTATGCAGAAACTGGGATTCAATGGATGGATGCACGTATAAATGAAAGTCTGATTCAAATTGAAGATCATTTTGATAAATATCGTTTATCAGATGCCTTGATGAGTACTTACCGATTAATTTGGGATGATTTCTGCTCGAATTATTTGGAGATTATCAAACCTGCTTACCAAGCACCCATTGATAACACGACCTATACGGAAACTATTGCTTTTTTCGAAAAGCTGATGAAAATATTGCATCCATTTATGCCATTTCTTACAGAAGAAATCTGGCATTTATTAGACGAACGTGAAGCCGATAACGATATCATTTTAGCTGAAACACCTAAAGTGGAAGATTTTAATGAAAGCTATTTGCAAAACTTCACTACTGCTTCTGAAGTAGTAAATCAAATTAGAAAGGTCAGGAAAGAAAAAAATATTCCAAATAAGGAAAAGCTTGAATTGTATTTTAAAGGCGACTTGAATACAGATTTCCAATCTATCATCTTTAAACTAGGTAATTTATCTGTTTTGGAAAACACTGCTGAAAAGCCAGATTCCAGTTTATGTTTTATGGTAGGTGCTACAGAGTTCTTTTTACCTGTAAGTGATGCTATAGATATTGAAGCGGAAACGGCAAAACTCAATGATGAATATAAATATCTTGAAGGCTTTTCAAAGTCAGTTAAGAAGAAATTATCTAATGAGCGCTTTGTAAATAATGCTCCAGAAAAAGTGGTTGAACTAGAGCGTAAAAAGCTTGCTGACGCTGCCCAAAAGATGGTATTGATTGAGGCTCAGCTCGAAAACTTGCAGTAATACATTCAATCGGCTTGATTTCTCCAAAATTACCCATTATTTATTTCGGAATTATAAACCATTTATATCTGATAAATAGCAATCTATAAGAACTATTTACTTGTATATTAATTCCACAAGAAGAAAATATCAACATTTTTTCAACAGTTAATCTTTGTTAAACTAAAATTAGTACATTAGCATCCTTAACTTAAATAATAAGTAATCAAAACTAAAAATTATGAGAAATTTGGTGCAAAAAATGACTCTAGTCGTAGCTCTTACCTTTTTTATGGGATCAGCGATGGCTCAAGGGTTTGTTAAAGGTACAGTAGTAGATGCTGACAACAGCGAAACCCTTCTAGGAGCTTCAGTAGTTGTTAAAGGAACTACAGCTGGTGTTTCAACGGGTTTATCTGGAGCATTCAACCTAGAAGTGCCTGCCGGCGCTCAAACAATTATTGTTCAATTTATAGGATTTATATCGCAAGAGTTTTCAGTAAATGTAAAACAAGGTCAAACTACTGATCTTGGTACCATTTCCTTAAAAGGAAACCAAATTGGTTTAGCTGAAGTAAGTGTATTTGCTTCACTTGCTATCGACCGTAAAACTCCTGTTGCTATCTCTTCAGTTAGTGCTCAATTAATTGAAGATAAATTAGGTTCTCAGGAATTTCCTGAAATCTTAAAATCAACTCCTGGTGTATATGCTACAAAATCAGGTGGTGGATTTGGAGACGGAAGATTGAACCTTCGGGGTTTCAATTCCGAAAATGTTGCCGTTATGATTAATGGTGTTCCCGTTAACGATATGGAAAACGGTAGGGTCTATTGGTCAAACTGGGCTGGTTTATCTGACGTTACACGTACTATGCAGGTTCAACGTGGCCTTGGAGCTTCTAAAGTTGCTGTTCCTTCTATTGGTGGTACAATAAATATTGTGACAAAGACAAGTGATGCCGAGAAAGGCGGAAATGTTTTTACCTCTATTGGTAATTCTGGATATCAAAAATACGGTCTAACCGTTTCTACTGGTTTATCTGAAAATGGAT